>JANYIT010000056.1 GCA_025358725.1 Chamaesiphon sp. GL140_3_metabinner_129_sub | reverse complement strand
ACCCCTCCCAACCTCCCCTTACAAAGGCTACTGTGTATACACAATTCGGCTAGACTTCTGCGAAGGCAGACGCTACGCGAACGGCTTAGGTTGAGTTACCCCCCCAACCCCCCCTTGTAAAGGTGGGGCTTGAGCTTCCCACCCCGCATCTTCGGGGAGGGCTAGGGTGGGGTAAAGATCTACGCATCAACTCAAAAGGACTTGTGTATACACGGTAGCTTACAAAAGGGGAGGAGTTAGTCTGTCATTTGCTAACTTTAAATTGGTATCACTTTCAACTTTCAACTTTCAACTTTCAACTAAACTTCCTCTTCCTGATATTCAACTTGAACTTGTTTGACAGTTTGAGGAATATCTACTTTTTGGGGAGCTTCGGGGATATTAAGTTTTTGAGGCTGATAGGCTGGCGATTTTGTATCATCACCCCACATATCTTCATCGAGAGTCAGGATATCCTCTTCCTCTTGCGCTACTGGTTTGATAGGTGTGGAAATCGGGGTGTAGGCAACATCTTGATAAACTTTAGTCTGACGAGGTTGCTCGCGACTGGTATCGCTCCAGTTTTCGCCCTCATCATCGTCATCGTAATAAAGCGGTTCGGCTTTGAGTCTCTGGGGTAATGGAGCTGCAACAGCTTGAACTTCTTCCCAGTTGTCATCTTCCCACACGGTTTGTTGGACTGGGGGTGCGGCACGAACTACTGGTACGGGGGGGGCAATGGGGGTACCCGCAGCTAATTGATTTTCGGGACGGATCACCGCAGGGCGATAGCTGTATTCGTCTTCCCAGGGGGCTTTGCCGAGTCCGATGCGCTCGAGGAAGCCGACGGAAAGTTGTTCGAGGCGTTCTTCGGAGCCTTCAAATACAATCAGCCGATTTGGGCCACTACTGACGACTTCATCGATCGAGAATTCATAGGTACTAATTACATTATCGGGGATCAAGGGCAATCCGATCGCGGCGATAATAATTGAAGTTAGTTTGCCATCGTCACAGCTAAATTTGAAGCCCCGAACTTTCCCCAGCATGTCGCCAGTTTCGGTAATTACTTCGCAGTTGATCAGATTGGTATAGTTTTCGGGATCGAGATCTTCGATTGCATCATCGTTGGGCACGAGAATTACATCGCCCATTTTCTCGATCGAGTTGAGGAACATATATTTTACCAGTCCCCCAGGTGCCGCCAGCCAACCATCGCGCAAACCTAGCGCAGCTACTTCCCGACTATCGATATCTACGAGCAGCTCTTTGACGATCCCTAGCCGTTTACCAGTGTCTTTGGCGATAACTTGAGTATCGATCAGATCGGAGCGTTGACGAATCAGTTCGGATGTCATATTACCAGATTAGGATGCGGAGTACGGGGTGCAGGCAGATGTAGATCGAGCTATTACTGTATTTTATCCTGACCAATGCTCACATCTATTGTACGGTTTTCTCTACCACATGTATCGATCTTCTTTTTTCTAATAATGTGATGGCGAGATCTTGCCATTCTTGACGCAGTTTATCATCTTCAGATTTAGCTGTCAGCGATCGACCATTTAGTTCTGGATGTTTTGTGTGAAATGCTCGATCGACTTGACGATAAAATTTAGCTGCGGGGATATTGAGTTGTTTCAACTGTTGATTCAAATCTTGTTGGCGTTGTTGGACGGATGGCGTAGATTTGAGCGGATTGGGAATAGAGTTAACAATACCTGTGGTAGTTGCATTAATTTTATCGTTGACCATTTTGAGCGGATCGATCGATTGTACCCATTTTACTACTCCACTAATTGCTAAACAGGTAGCCAAAATTCCTGACATTACCTTAGTTACTTGCCAAGCAGGTTTTTTCCATTCGTTGGGATCTCTAGTAGGTAATTCTGTTTGTGATGTTGAGATGGGCGGATTTTCTCTAGGGCTAATTTCTAGAGTTTTGAGTTGCGAGATCTGATTTGTATGGGTAATGGGAGTTGCATTCTTTGGTGATGCAGGATGAGATAAATTAGTTGGAGTATAATTACGGGCGGGGAGAATTGCTAAAACTTCAGCTACCGATTGATAGCGATTTTGGGGATTGTATTGGAGCAGTCGATCGATTATTGCACCAAATTCGGGACTGAGATTGACATACTTTCGCCATTCCCAAGTTGCTTCAGCCGGACTATAAATCGTACTAGCTTCTTTACCAGTTAGTAAAGTGAGCACTGTTGCTGCCACAGCATAAAGATCGCTCGGTGGAGATACTTTTCCGCGAATCATTTGTTCGTCTGGAGCATAGCCTTGTTTACCAATCCGAGTGGATATTTTCGCGCTACTATAGCGAGAAACAATAGTGGTAGCAATTTCTTTGACACCGCCAAAGTCGATTAATACTGGTAATTTGTCACGATGACGATAGATAATATTATCTGGAGAAATATCTCGATGAATTACTCCAAGTCGATGAATATAGTCGAGGACTGGTAATAAGTCATGTAAAAGTTCGACTACCTCTCCTTCACTAAAAACTTGCTGTTGTTTGAGTCGTTGATTAAGCTTGTCGAGATAGGTTTCACCCTCGATATAATCTTGCACCAATAATAGCGATTCATTTGCACCAGCATTGACGCGCAATAATTCTCGAAAAGCCGGAATCTGGGGATGTTGAAGTTTGTATAAAACGCCTGCTTCTCGCTCGAATAATTCCTTCGCCTTGATTAATTCTGCTTGTCCCCGAACTTGGGGTGCAAATTCTTTGAGTACACATTTTTCGCCAAACTTATTATGATCGATCGCCAAATAACTCCGCCCAAATCCACCACGTCCTAATTCGCGCACGATCTCATAACGATTACCTAATATATTACCTGGAGTAAGCAAGGATGACTCTATCATAAAAGGAATTATTGACCTTATTCACCAGATCGATCGTTATTTATATATCCTTATTTTATCTATGTTGGAAGGTTTTGACACATGACACGAATAGATCCCCGACTTCTTCGAGAAGTCGGGGATCTGCAACATTGACATCTGACTCACAAGCTTACCCCTGACACCAATCCCGATCTGTATGACAATAGATAGGCGCGAGATTCTGTTTGAGAGCGACTGCGCCAGATGCTTACTGTAGCTATTAAATTAAATGTATATTGCTTTAAATTGGTTAAAAGAACTAGTAGACTGCCAACTAGATCCAGAAGAATTGGCAAAAACCCTGACGCTAGCTGGCTTTGAGGTTGAATCGATCGAGGATCGTAGTACTTGGGCGGATGGGGTAGTCGTCGGGCGAGTGCTGACGCGGATTCAACATCCCAATGCGGATAAATTAAGTGTCTGTACTGTCGATGTCGGCGGCGAGGAGCCGTTGCAAATCGTTTGTGGTGCGGCGAATGTGCGGGCGGGGATTCATGTGGCGGTGGCGACTGTCGGTACCTATTTACCGAAAATCGATCTCAAAATCAAACCTGCTAAACTGCGCGGTGAAAAGTCTGAGGGGATGATTTGTTCGCTGTCAGAAGTGGGATTGACGAAAGACTCGCCAGGGATTCATATTTTTGGGGAAGCTGAAGATCCCCATACGCCAGCGATTGGTACTGACGTTCGATCTTTATTAGGTTTGGATGATGTCATTCTCGATCTATCTTCTACTGCTAATCGCGCCGATGCTTTGAGCATGGTAGGGATTGCCAGAGAAGTTGCGGCTTTAACTGGGGGAACGTTAAAATTACCCACTGTCGATAAGTCCGCTATTCCTACGCAACCTCAACTAACCGTCAAAGTCAGCGAACCGTCAGCCTGTTCGATTTATTCAGCAACGCTGATTCAAGGTGTCCACATTGCACCCTCTCCCGAATGGCTCCAACGTCGCCTTCAATCCGCCGGAATTCGCCCGATTAATAATGTGGTAGATGTGACTAATTACATCCTGCTAGAGTGGGGACAACCGTTGCACGCCTTCGATGCCGATAAATTGCAGGCGGTGAGTGCAAGTGAAACCATCCAAATGGGCGTGCGGTATGCCGAGAAGCAAGGCGAGAGCTTGAAGACTCTAGACGGACAATCACGTCAACTTCAGGCTCAAAATCTCCTAATCACCGCTCACAATACCCCTGTTGCTCTGGCAGGTGTCATGGGTGGCGAAAATACCGAAGTATCGGAAGGCACCCAAAACATCGTCCTCGAAGCCGCAATTTTCGATCCTGTCGCCGTGCGAAAATCAGCGCGGAGTCAAGGCGGAATGCGATCGGAAGCATCAACTCGCTACGAGCGGGGTGTAAACTTAGCAGAACTAGAAACAGCCGCTCATCGGGCGATCGAGCTAATTATCCAACTCGCTGGTGGTAAAATAATCTGTCAGGATGTCAACGATCATCGCCCAGATTTAACCTTACAACCTCGATCAATCAAGCTTCGGCTAGAACGGTTGAATCAAATCCTAGGGCCGATCGATGATGATGGCGAACCTGGGGATATTACGCCTGAAGATGTCGAACGCACATTGACAGCCTTGGGATGTCAAGTAACAGTCATCGAAGGTGATGCCGAAGAAACTGTCTGGAATGTCATCGTACCGCCCTATCGTTACCGCGATTTAGAACGCGAAATTGACTTGATTGAAGAAGTCGCCCGATTGTACGGTTACGATCGATTCATGGATACCCTACCATCAGAATCAGCGGCGGGTTTTCTCTCCCTCGACGAGGAATTACTTCGTCAAATTCGCGCCGCTTTTCGCGCTGTCGGTTTAAACGAAGTTGTCCAATATTCCTACGCCATTGAGAAACTAAATAATGGTTCCCAAGTAGAAATCGTTAACCCTATGTTCACCGAATATTCTACCTTGCGATCGGAATTAATCTCTGGATTAATTCAAAGTTTCCAAACCAATCTCGCCCAAGGAAACGGCGCACTTCAAGGCTTTGAAATTAGCAAAGTTTTCGGACGCGACGAAACCGGATTAACCGAAACCGACGTATTAGCTGGCATCATCGGTGGCGATCCTGGTGTCGGGCGGTGGACGACAGGCGGTAAGCCGCAACCCCTCACCTGGTATGAAGCCAAGGGGATGCTAGAAAGCGTCTGTCACAGCCTCAAACTACCTGTAGAATACCAAGCAGATCGATCGGATGAAAAGCTCCACCCAGGGCGTACAGCCTCCTTGTGGCTACAGGGACAAAAATTGGGCTACTTTGGACAATTACACCCCCAACTCCGCCAGGAAAAAGATCTCCCAGCGGCGGTATATGTGTTCCAACTCAAACTCGATCCGATCCTCAATTATCTTGCCGCCGATGAGCGACTAGTTCCGGTATTTAAAAACTATTCTAGCTATCCCCCATCCGATCGAGATATTGCGTTCTTTGCATCTGTAGATCTATCATTAGCAGATATTCAGAAGTCAATTACTAAGGCTGGCGGTGAGTTATTAGAAGAGGTAGAAGTCTTCGATGAATATCGCGGTACTAATGTCCCAGATGGACAAAGAAGTTTAGCAATTCGGCTAATTTATCGCGCACTCGATCGAACTTTGACGGATACTGATGTGGAACCTTTACAACAGAAAGTCAGAGATGTTTTAGTCGAGAAGTTTCGGGTAACTCTGCGGAGTTAAACACCTTCAATCTTAGAGGGTGTTTGAAAAGTTATCTTTAATACGCGCAATTGGTGAGATCCCCCTGTCTTGTTGCGCTGTCTTGTCGTTTTTTTATTCGGGGGAACCCCCGAATAAAAACGCCGCTTTTATGGGCGGGGTTCCCCGACGGTTTAGCGAGACAAGACAGGGGGATCTTTTAGGGTCTGCAAGTGCTATCTTATACTTGTCAAACATCCTCTTATTCTGGCGTTGCTGAATTTAGGTATGATTCTGATTCCATTAGTTAAAACCATCGCTCAGGTGGAGCAAAATACGGCAGCTCGGGGATCGGCGTTATCGGCTGCGGATGTTGTAAAATTTAGTCAAAATTAGCGCATCGCCAATAACTAAAACTTAATCGAGTTTGTGTTAACATCTGGAGAAATAGGCTACAAATTCTCAGGCAAACATGAGCAAAGTGCTGGTGTTAAATGCTTCCTACGAGCTACTCAACATTACTGGTTGGCGACGTGCGGTGATATTGATGCTCAAAGGGAAGGCAGAACAGCTCGAACATAATGGTAAATATTTATACCGAGATTTTCCACTGCCAACGGTAATTCGCTTGCGGCACTACATTACAGTGCCATATCGAGAAATCCCGCTTACCCGCCGGAATATTCTCAACCGAGATAACCACACTTGTCAATATTGTGGTTATAAGGGTGACGGTTTGACTCTAGATCATATTATGCCTCGATCGCGTGGTGGTGCCGCTAGTTGGGAAAATTTGATTACGGCGTGTATGTGGTGCAATGTCAAAAAGGGTAGCCGCACCCCCAAGGAAGCTAATTTAGAGATCCAGTATCAACCGTGCAGACCTTATAGTAGCCTATATTATGAGGCTGCCAGTCATGTGAATAATGGCTCTCATACCGAGTGGCGAAAATATATCATTGGGATCTAACGAGGATATTATCATCTCAAAATTTACACAAAAAACCCAGCTTTTTAAAGAAGCTGGGTTTTTAAAAATAAGATCGAGTTAAACTCTAAACTGGTGATAACGTTCGACGTTTGCTGACCATTTGGAAGGTTTCAATGATGTCACCTTGTTCCCAACCATTGAACTTATCTAAGCGGATACCGCATTCAAAGCCAGAATTGACTTCACGCACGTCATCTTTGACCCGTTTGAGGGAGTCGAGTGTACCAGCAAAGACCACTTGACCCTTACGTTGAACGCGGATGCTACAGTTCCGCAGGGCTTTACCTGAGAGCACATAACATCCGGCGATGTTGCCACGTCCAGCTTGGAATACCGCACGAACTTCGACTTGACCGAGGGGTTCTTCGACTTGTTCTGGGTCGAGCAGTCCTTCCATCGCGTCTTGAATGTCGCTCAGGAGGGCGTAGATGATGTTGTATTCACGGACATCGACACCAGCTTCATCGGAGGCGGCACGGGCACCACTAGCGAGGGTAGTATTAAAGCCGATAATGACGGCACCACTGGCTGCGGCTAGATCTACGTCAGTTTCGGTGATTTCACCTGCTGCGGAGAGGAGAACGCGGACTTGGACTTCGTTTTGGGGTAGTTGACGGAGCGAACCGAGGATCGCTTCGACGGAGCCTTGAACATCGGCTTTGAGAATCAGGTTGAGTTCTTTGAGTTCTCCTTCCTGGGCTTTGGCTGACAAGCTGTTCAGGGTGACGCGACGGGAAGCCATCATCTGTTGCAGACGTGACTGACGGCGTTCGGCTGAACGGACATCGGCGATCGCGCGAGCTTCTTTTTCGATGAAGACTTCAAATTCATCACCAGCTTGCGGTACATCGCTTAAACCGAGGACTTCTACAGCGAAGGATGGACCAGCAGCTTCAACGCGGGCGAGACGGTCATCGACCATCGCGCGAACTTTACCAAATACATGTCCGGCGACGAGAGTTTCACCGACGCGGAGGGTACCATTTTGCACCAAGAGGGTCGCAACAGGGCCTTTCGCTTTGTCGAGGTGAGCTTCAATGACGGTACCACGAGCGGTACGATCGGGATTGGCTTGGAGATCTTCAACATCAGCAACCAACAAAATCATTTCCAGCAGGGCATCAAGATTTTCACCTTTCAACGCGCTGACTTCAACCATGATCGTGTCACCACCAAGATCTTCTGATTGGAGATTGAAGGCGATCAATTCCTGCTTAACGCGGGCAGCATTTGCACCTGGTTTGTCGATTTTGTTGATGGCGACAATAATCGGTACTTCGGCTGCTTGAGCGTGGCGAATTGCTTCGATCGTTTGGGGACGGACACCATCATCAGCAGCAACAACTAAGATGGCGATATCTGTGACCCGTGCTCCGCGTGCGCGCATGGCGGTGAAAGCTTCGTGTCCAGGTGTGTCCAGGAAGACAACCTGTTGGCTGACACCTTCACGATCCATGTCTACGTGGTAGGCACCGATATGTTGAGTAATACCCCCAGCTTCTCCTTGGGCTACTTTAGTCGATCGAATCGCATCGAGCAAGGTAGTTTTACCATGATCGACGTGACCCATGATCGTCACGACTGGCGGACGACGTTGGAGTAGATCAAAGTCAGCGAGATCGAGCATTTCGGTAACTTTCGTTGCCGCTGCTTGCTCGACACCTGTGACTACGGCGACACCCATTTCTTCGGCGACCATCGTGGCGGTACCCGCATCGAGAATCTGGGTGACGCTAATTGCGATCCCTTTGAAGAAGAGCTGTTTGACGATTTCTGTCTCTGGTACGAGTAGCATTTCAGCTAGATCGCGAACAGTAATACTGCCCATCAGGGTAATGGATTCGGGCTTCTCAACAGCATTTTTCTGTTCGCCCCGTTTGTTATTACTGCTGCGTTCTTTCGCCTGTTGGTCGCCCTTCATGACAGGCTTCTTGCGTTGGGCTGGAACCGCTGGGGGTCTAACTCCGCCGCCGCTACCCATCTTCTGTTTGGCAGGTCTAGCGATCGACAAACTGACAATTGTCTCTGTCGTATTCTCGCTACCATCGCCGTCGTCATCGTCATCATCATCATCGATGACAACTGTTTTGACCCGCTTACCTTTAGCCGGAACTTTCGCTTTAGCGGTTTCAATTTCTTCCTCTTCTTTACTCCAGCCTTTGCCTTTGTTAACTGGCTTTCTGAGTGGCGGACGTTTTAGTTCGAGATCGACTCCAGTAGTTGGAGTATTGTCATCTTTGTCACCAGCAGCACCGTCTTTACTGGGCGCACCAGGTCTGGTGGGACCACTACCTTGTGGTTTGATTTGAACAATCCTTGCTGGTGGACGGTTTAGTGGTGGTGCTGCATTTTCTGATTTAGCTACAGGTCGGCGAGTAACTCCAGTGCCAGGACTCTGAGTGGGCGCACCAACTGCGGGTCGATTACTTGGTTCACTCTTGACTAGCTGAGATTTGGGAATGGGTTTACTTGGAGCAGCGGCTCGATTAGTCGGAGCTGAGTTGATCGCTAAATTATCACCGTTAGTTAACTCGATCGGTGAGTTTTCTGAAGTATTCAGGCGGGCTGGTGGACCAGATAATTGTGGCTTTGGAGCTGCTGGTTGAACTGGGCTAGCGGCTCTGGCAACGCGAGTTGTGCCACCACCTTCGGCATTACTTTCTGAGCGTTTGCCAGTAGCTCCTTCACCGACTGGTGTCGGACGCACAACTGGACGGCTAGCCGTCGGTGGCTGTCTTAGTGGTGGCTGCGCTGGCAGAGGTGGTTGAGGCATCAAGGATGGTTTGGCCTGGATATCACCTTTGTGTTTGATCTGCAAAATTTGGGCTTTAGGTTCGGTTGGTCGTGGGGGTGTGCCTAGACTGGTAGTGATCGCATCTGAAGCTGTTGACTTGGAGGGATCGCTCTTCGGCGCAGCAGGAGATACCCCTTTATCAGTTGAGATCTGACGGGGTGGCTTGTTGTTTCGATCGGGAAATTTCTCGTTAGCGGCTTGGGTAATCTGTGCTGATTCTGCTTCTGAGATGCTGCTACTATGACTTTTCACCACAATATTTAAATCTTCGCAGATCCCCAATAAATCTTTGTTTTCCAAATTCAATTCCTTTGACAATTCGTAAATTCTGACTTTGCCGTTGCTCATCCACTATGTCCTTATTTATGATATCGATCGAGCGTCTAGATTATGACTTGATATTGGCAAGACCATATAGTTATCTACACAATGCTAATGTTTTGATTATGAAATTTAGTATATTAAATGAAAGCTATTACCTGGTAGTGGGTTCCTAGCAGAGTAGCTATTCTACTGATGCTAGTGACTTGCCCCAATCCGTTGTTGACCAACTCGTTGGCGAAGCCCTCTCCCCTTGGAGAATCGCTGTCTGTTCTTGCTTCTTTGATGGAAGCCGCTGTTGCACAGTGCTTGTTGACGGAATCGGCATGACCGATCGCCAACGGGGAATCATATTATATTCTTACACCAATTTGTCATTATTGGCGAGTCCGATCGACAATTTGTGATAATGTGATAGGTTTATCGATCGTTAGGTGTTAAGCGTTAGGTCTTGGGTCTCATGGGCAATCGAGAAATAGGCTGACGGGTAAATAGGTAGAGAGACAAAAAGCCAATAACTCCGTCTGCAATAATTAATTATTCATAAATTCACGGTTGATGAGCAAAGTATATATTGTCGGTGCAGGGCCAGGGGATATCTCTTATCTGACTATTCGAGCACAACAGATTCTCGCCCAAGCAGAAGTGCTGATTTACGATGCTTTGGTTGATCGCGGTTTATTAAATTTAGTCCCCAATACTTGTGTGCTAGTCAATGTGGGGAAACGGGGCGGGCAACCGAGTATGCTCCAAGCTGAGATCGATTTGTTGTTGGTAGAATACGCCCAAACTGGACGCACTGTTGTTCGGCTCAAAAGTGGCGACCCATTTATCTTTGGACGAGTAACAGCCGAAATCGATGCTCTGATTGCAGTCAACTGTGACTATGAGGTCGTACCAGGATTGTCTACGGCACTAGTTGCACCGCTATTGGCGTGCATTCCGCTGACTGATCCAGTCCTGAGTCGTGGTTTTGCCGTGATTACCGCTCATCTACCTGATGACCTTGATTGGGATGCATTGGTGCGGATTCCGACTGTGGTAATTTTGATGGGAGCTAGGCAATTAGACGAAATAGTCGCTCAATTATTAAAACACGATCGATCTGCCACTACGCCGATCGCGATCGTGCGGTGGGCAGGCACACCTCAACAGCAAGTCTGGGTGTCCGAGCTAGGCCAAATCGTCGCTGAAACGGCAGGGATTGAGCTATCACCAGCCGTAATTATCGTCGGACAAGTAGTGAGATTGCGAGAATATTTAAAATGTGGTGTGTCAACTGCTCATCTCGTTCATAATTCAATTCTAGACGAGCAGCCCAATCCTGCTGCGATTGCTGGTAAAACCGTCCTGATTACCCGTGCAACTGGACAATCAAGTGGATTTAGTCAAATGCTACGATCGCGTGGCGCACAAGTCCTAGAAATGCCCACGTTAGAAATCGTCCCGCCGACTAGTTGGCAAGATCTAGATCGAGAGATCGAGCGATTGAGCGATTTTAATTGGTTAATTCTGACTTCTACTAATGGGGTAGATGCTTTCTTTTCACGGCTTTATGCTGCCGGAAAAGATAGTCGCGCCCTGGCTGGGGTTCAAATAGCTGTAGTCGGTCAAAAAACGGCGCAAGCACTCGAACAGCATGGCATTAAGCCCGACTTTATCCCGCCAAATTTCGTTGCGGATGCCTTAATTAATAATTTCCCAATTTCCCCGGCTGGGCAAAGAATTTTATTTCCTCGCGTCGAAACAGGTGGACGCGAAATCTTAATCCAAGAATTTACTAACTTAGGCGCGGAAGTAGTCGAAGTATCTGCGTACCAATCTCAATGTCCCGTTGAGATCGATCCCACTGTCTTAGTCTCACTGCAACGGCAACAGGTCGATATTATTACTTTCGCTAGTTCCAAAACAGTCAAACATTTCTGTCAATTAATCGGTACTAGTTTACCATCGGGTTGGCAAGAACATGTGTGTATTGCTTCGATCGGTCCCCAGACTTCCGCTACCTGTCGATCGTTATTGGGTAAGGTGGATATCGAAGCAACTGAATATACTTTACCTGGATTGGTTGCGGCGTTGGAATTAGGTTTAACAGCCTACGATTGAAATCGTGGCTAGTGTTGCAAAGTCCGCCTACGCGGACTAATAAACTAGTCCGCGTAGGCGGACTTTGCACTATGAGCAGCGGTTTCTAACTGCTGAGGTTATGGGTAGCAACTTAGGTTAAATATTTAAATCTAGGGCAATAGTTCTAGATTTCTCAGTAGAGACAATTCATGAATTGCCCCTGCGAAGGATTGTCTAAAAAGGAATTTTATCGATATCTTCAGCATCAAAGTTTGGTGGCTCATCCTGACGAGGAGCCGTGGGAGTAGCTGTGCGACTGCTGGATGGCGGCGAACTGGGGTTGCTTGAACTGCTGATCGGTGCAGATGGAGGATCAACAGCCATAATATGATAGATACGACTAGCAACTAATCGCGCACGTTTTTCCTTATAACCATCCCGCTCGATCGTATTCATCTCGAGACGACCTTCGATCGTTACTCGATCGCCTTGTTTATAATTTTCCTTCATTTCTGTCGCCAAATTACCCCAACCAACTACTTCGATCGTCGGGTGTGTCTCATCGGGACGATTTCCCAATGGTGGCGCAAATTGGACAAACATATCAGCTACAGCCATTTGGTTGTCAGCGGTATAGCGTAATTCGGGATTTTTGATAATCTCCGCCATTAAAATGCAGCTATTCATAATTAGGTTAGGTAATGATCAGGGACAAGTGACATTCGCTTTGTGAATGCTTCCGCTCTCGTGCGTTGCACCAAGCAACACAGCAAGGTAAAGATCTGAACGTATCGTCATACTTTAGTATACAAATACTATTTTACAACTATTTTGTCAAGATAAAATATCTTAACATTCTCGATCAAACCTTGACCGAACGATTACGACTATTGCGACGATCTTAGCTGCTCTGGGACGGGTGTAAAGATAGCCGATCGAACATCACCCCGACGAACCGAATGTTCTGGATAGAATGGAGTAAGAACCAAAAATTTTGGTAAAATGATGATTCACTATGAACGCAGACATAGCAACAACTTTTTCGGTATCGCTGCTAGTCGAAAATCGATCGCGTTGCCTTGCGATCGAATCATCCTTACTTTTGCCCATCCCCATTCACTTTATCGATGATAGACAAACCGATCGAGTTACCAGTAGATGTTGGTCTGTCCACACCAATTCTCCTCTTAGTACTAGTCGCACTAGAAGCGGTACTCTCCGCCGACAATGCGATCGCGCTAGCATCCATTTCCCAGGGCTTGATTGACGAAAAACTTCGTCCGAAAGCATTAAATATCGGTCTGCTCTTTGCCTATATTTTGCGGATGACGTTGATTGTTGCCGCGACTTGGGTAGTCCGCTATTGGCAATTTCAAGTTTTAGGTGCTGCCTACTTACTCTGGCTAGTGTTTCAATATTTTACAGCAGGTAAAAATGAAGATGGCGAACAGCAACGCCC
>JANYIT010000226.1 GCA_025358725.1 Chamaesiphon sp. GL140_3_metabinner_129_sub | reverse complement strand
CACATCAAAATCAACGATGCCTAAGCGACCAACGCCAGCAGCCGCAAGATAGAGTAACAATGGCGAACCGAGTCCTCCTGTACCGACGCAGAGAACACTAGCGGCTTTGAGGCGTTTTTGACCTTCTAGACCGACTTCTGGGAGAATTAGATGCCGCGAATAGCGGGCATATTCTTCAGGTAATAACTGGATTTCGTCCAGGTTCGGATTGAGCATAGCTAGTTTAATTAAAGCTGATGATTGGTGATTTCAACAGCGATCGCCAAGAGGTTTGGTATCTAGAAACTAGCACTCTGACCGTCGCCGTTAGCAAAACGTTGGCTTTGCCAAATCGATCTACAACAGATGTCCGTAAACTTGACACTGTTTGCCAGATTGATAGTGTTTATTATACCTCGTTTGCGGAGCATCTTCATCAAAAAGCGATCGCGACTCAATGCTAATTTATAGCAGGGTTCGCGATCGCTTTTTGGATAAATTTAGTCAATCTGCTGATAAACCGAAAATCGGAACTTTCTGTCTTGACGTGTTCAACCTGGAGGGAACCTCCAAAACACACATCGCAACTTTCAACTTTCAACTTTCAACTTCTAACTCCCTAGATGTCTTGCTCGCTGATTTCACGAGTCATATGATCAAAAGGCGCATCGACACAACTAGTATCACTAACACCAGTTGTAGCTAATTGCGCTTTAACCAAATCCTTCATGATTTGAATCCCCCGCACTGTCGGAGCAATGGGAGTACCCAGTGAGTTATAAGTCTCACGTAGACCTTGAAGCACCCGCTCATCTAGAACATTTGTATCTCCAGCCACGATCGCATAGCTAGCATACCGAAGATAATAATCCATATCCCGCAGGCAAGCGGCATAACGTCGAGTGGTATAGGCATTACCACCTGGCCGGATTAATTCTGGTAATTCTTCAAATAACTGTGAACCCGCTCGTCTTACGATCGCCGCT
This sequence comes from Chamaesiphon sp. GL140_3_metabinner_129_sub, assembly GCA_025358725.1. GTDB lineage: Bacteria > Cyanobacteriota > Cyanobacteriia > Cyanobacteriales > Chamaesiphonaceae > Chamaesiphon. The sequence continues at coordinate 10,616 of JANYIT010000226.1, read as the reverse complement.
GCATTGGCGTTAATTGCCCCCGCAGCAGCAATTCTCGCAGCACCAGTATCAAAATAGGATTTTAAGCTATCGATGGCGTTCCGGTCTAAATAACGACCAGTTATATCGTAAGTTTTAATGAGATTTGTTACAGCATCCCGCATGAGACAGCTCTCCCAACATAATTCTTTTATCGGTTTATCAGTATCGCAGAAAAGCACCGTCATCCGGGATAGCCGCGTTACAATTCGCAATCGTATTTTAAGATTTGATCAGATGGCGACTCGTGGGGATCGCTGGATTACTGGTGACTTTGGACCAAGGGTGCAACCAATCAAATACCATTCCAGGTTGGGAAATTAAGATCAGTTCTTCCGGATATCGAGGTTGGGGATCGCTAGCGAGCATCACTGGTGGTACCATCATGGGATCGTAGGCGATGACTGTATCGATGACCCCAGGACGATGTTTCATTTCGACTTTTTGTCCGGGACGATAGACTGTCATTTCTCGCGCTTCGCTCCAAGTTGCTTGCTCCGCCATTACTACGATCCCCGTTATGCTACTGATTAATTTTACTTATCTTTAAAGATACCAAAATTATCCAGCAAGGAAGTGTGATCTGGTCAATTAAGCTACTTTTTTTTAATATTTGGTAGCGATCGCTACTTAAAAACGGAGAAAATTCGCTAATTCTCGAACTTAAGTGAGGAGATGACTACAAGCCACTACTGAGATCCATGATCAACATCAATGCGGCGCGATGATTTCACAGTGCATCTTCCAAGACATGACGAGTACTATTCCATGTCCAAATTCCCGCGATCGTGACAATGATACTGATCCCCCATAATACTGGTTGCAGTCCGAATCGATCGGTCAAAGGACCAGTAATAATTAGCGGAATAGCTACCGCAATATTGACAGCGTTATTCTGAAATCCAAATACTTTGCCGCGCATTGATTCTGGTGTTTTTTCTTGAATCAGTGTTTGCATCGGCACGGCAATTAATGAAGCTCCAAATCCGAGAATTCCCGCACACAATAAACCGATCCATAAGTTATTCACAAATGTAAAGATTGCGAGTACGATACTCATGCCGATAAATCCAATTAATGGTAGTGATTTTTGCTGAATCCGATTGCCCCAATGACCTAAAACACCAGCTCCCAAGACTAAACCAATTCCCATTGCTGCTACTAAAAATCCAAATTGTTTGGGTTCTAAGCCGACTTCCTCTGTCAGCTTAATTGATAGAATCGGTAATGCCGCGATCGTCGAAAATAATACTGCTAGTTGCACCATTGCATTTAGGACGATCTTGTTGCTACGAAGGTACTCAAATCCAATTTTTAGCTCATTCCAGGGATTTATTCGACGATCGTGCCTACTCATATCAAGTGTTTCATCCATCCTAACTAGTTGCCCCGAAATGGCTGCGATAAAATAAAGCGATGCGACTAAAATTTCTTGAGAACCATCTTTGCTAATATTTTTTACGGCAGTCAAAATCGGTTCACCAATCGCAAATCCCACGATCAGGGAAGCCATTTGAGTAGTAGTAAATAGGGCATTTGCTGTTAATAGATTTTCTGACTTAACTACTAGGGGAATCGCTGACTGTTCGGCGGGAGTAAATGCTTGAGAGACGATTGAAATCACAAAGATGATAAATAATAAGATTGCAAATTCCTTTGGTAGAATTGGCAATAGCAGAATCAGTAATCCCCGAATAATATTCGAGATTACCATGATCTTTTTCTTGCGATGTCGATCGACAAATATCCCCGCCGCCACACCAAATAGAATTGCAGGAATCGTCGAGGCAATCATCACATATGAGCTAGAAGATGCGGCATATTTAATCGGAATATGGTAACTAGTTAACAAGGCAATCGACATTACCAGCAACACTTTATCCGCAACCTGCGAAAAAATTTGCCCCAACCACAAGAATAAAAATGGTCGATTTTTGAGTAGAGCCTTAAATCCACTTGCCTCTGTAGGGGTTTTCGCAGGTATCATAGGCTAGGGAGGGGAAAGGGGTGAAGGGAAAGGGGTAAAGGGGTCAAGGCTTCACCAACGTCTGTAGCGATTGTACTCACTTATGGGCCGAAAAATTTGGGATGGTGTGACGATTAATCTAGTGGACAGTCGATCGGGGATCGGGGATAGTGAATAGTAAGTATTAATTCGTCCCGCGCCTGAAATGAACTCTACTATCGCATATCTGACTACTCAACTCGATCGAGCGATTGTTGCCGCATTGGGGGATGATTATGCTGGCACAGATCCCTTGTTAGGATTATCGAGCAATCCTAAGTTTGGAGATTATCAGGCGAATGTGGCGATGGGATTGTCCAAGAAATTGGGACAACAACCACGCGCCATCGCGCAATCGATCGTCGATAATCTAGATGTGGCGGAAGTCTGCGAAGTTCCGCAAATTGCTGGGCCAGGATTTATTAATTTTACAGTTAAACCCAGCTATCTCACTACTCAACTCCAAGCAATGCATTTAGATCGCCGTTTGGGTGTGGCTATTGCCGATCAACCGCAACGGGTTATAGTAGATTTTTCAAGTCCGAATATTGCCAAGGAAATGCACGTTGGACACTTACGATCGACTATATTAGGTGATTGTATCGCACGGGTGTTAGAATTTCGCGGTCATGATGTGCTCAGGCTCAATCATGTTGGTGATTGGGGGACGCAATTTGGGATGTTAATTCTCTATTTGCGGGAAGCTTATCCCCAAGCTTTAATTACGGCTGATGCGCTAGATTTAGGGGATTTAGTTGCTTTGTATAAAAAGGCGAAACAACGCTTCGATGAAGATCCAGAGTTTCAGCAAGCAGCGAGAAAAGAGGTAGTCAAATTACAAGCAAAAGATCCTGACACTATTAAAGCCTGGAAGCTATTATGCGATCAATCGCGGCGCGAATTTCAGGTGATTTATGATAGGTTAAATATTAAGATCGCCGAACGGGGAGAATCTTTTTACAATCCTTATTTAGCTGCGGTAGTTGACGATTTACGCACGTCAGGATTATTAGTCGAAAGTGATGGCGCACAGTGTGTTTTTCTCGATGGATTTGTCAATCGAGAGGGCGATCCTTTACCGCTGATCATTCAAAAGACAGACGGTGGTTATAACTATGCAACTACGGACTTAGCGGCGATCAGATATCGGATTGAGATCGATCGAACTGACAGAATTATTTATATCACTGATTCAGGACAAGCAGATCATTTCGCGCAAGTATTTCAGGTAGCCAGACTAGCACAGTGGATTCCCGCAGATGTCGAAATTACTCACGTTCCATTTGGGTTAGTATTAGGCGAAGATGGCAAAAAAATTAAGACTCGATCGGGTGAAACAATTAAACTTAAAGAATTGCTCGATGAAGGCATCGATACCTTCCGTAAAGATCTAGAAGCAAGACTAGTTGCTGATGAAAGACAGGAAACACCAGAATTCATCGCCAATAGTGCAGAAGTTGTGGGATTGAGTGCTGTTAAATATGCCGACTTGAGTCAAAATCGGTTGAGTAATTATGTCTTTAGCTATGACAAAATGCTCGCCTTACAAGGCAATACAGCACCTTATATGATGTATGCCTATGTGCGGGTGCAAGGAATTAAACGAAAAGGCGGAATTGACTTCAACAACCTTGGTGATAACGCCAAAATTATTCTCAATGAAGAACTAGAACTTGCTCTCGCCAAACAACTTCTGCAATTAGGATCGATTGTTACTGAAGTAGAACGAGATTTACTCCCAAATCGGTTGTGTCAATATCTATTTGAACTCAGTCAGAAGTTCAATCAGTTCTTTGACAAACACTCTGTCCTCCAGGCTGAAGAACCGATCCGCACTTCGCGGTTGATCTTGTCAGATCTGACTGCTAAAACATTGAAACTAGGATTGGATCTACTCGGCATTCCAGTCTTAGAACGAATGTAATTATCTGGATAAGAGCGATCTATTTAGATTGTTCGACAAGAGCGATAGCATTTTTTACAGTAGGGGCAATTGATGAATTGCCCCTACTGTAAAAAATGACTTGACGTTGGATAACTCAGTTAAAAAAGTATCTAAGTATGGTAAAAATTCCAGCACTCAGGAGAGTCGCGATCGGAATTGTGACAATCCAAGCTAGCCCGATCGATCTTAGCGTACTCAGACTGACATCGCGCCAATTTTTGACCACGCCTACCCCAACTACCGCACCAACTAAAGCATGAGAAGTCGAGACGGGTAAACCATAGCTCGAAGCAATCAAAATCGTCGCTGCGGTAGCTAACTCTGCTGCAAAGCCACTACTGGGTTCGAGTTTAATAATTCCTTCGCCAATCGTGGCGATGACTTGTTTACCCCAAATCGCTAAACCTGTGACAATCCCGACTCCACCGAGAATTAGTACCCATAGCGGAATTTCTAAACTAGATTGGGGGACAGTACCAGTACTGTGAATATAGAGGATTGTAGCTAAAGGCGCGATCGCATTTCCCACATCATTGGAACCATGAGCAAATGCCACACAGCAAGCACTCAGGAGCTGAAATCCAGCTAATTGACGCTCGACGACTGCTGAAGTTTTCAGACTGCTTGTGGAGTCAAAAACAATAGTCTCCTGCGCCAATCGCCGCCAGCCTAATAGCGTAATCGAGAGTGCCGCAAGTCCACCTAATCCCAGCGCAAAATCGTGACGAGGAACATTGGGTAAAAATTCCATCGGTAAGGTTTCGACAACAGTTGGCAAGACAATTACCCCAAAGACGCTGACAAGAATCAGTGATAACCACGGCATCCATTGTTCAAGTTGAATGAGTGGTTGATCCTGATCCAGAATCCAGCGTTTAATTAGCAGATAAAAGCCAGCAGCTACCGTCGCACTCACAACTGGCGTAATCACCCATGCGAGGGAAATTGTGCCCAGTTCAGACCATTTTACCGCTTGTGTCCCTGCGGCGACCCAACTAAATCCGGCAATCGCACCCACTACGGCATGAGAAGAAGCTACAGGCAAATTTTTGGCAGTAGCAATTTGCAGCCACAACCCACAGCTAATTAACACCGCAATCATCCCCAACAATAGTGTCTTTGGCTGACTGACAAATAAATCAGGGTCAGCGATACTAGTAGCTAAAGTTGAAGATACTTGTCTCCCAAATAAGACCGCGCCTGTGAATTCTAGGACTCCAGCGATGACTATCGCCTGTTTGAGTGTAATTGCTTTTGAGCCAACAGATGTACCCATCGAGTTGGCAACATCATTAGCACCTAAATTGCAGGCGACATAGAGAGCCAAACAGCAGACAAATACAATAAATAACATCGATCGGGTGAGGATGGGTAAAATTAGTTGATGAATATGTTTTAATTTTAGTTCAGCCGTAACATAATCTGCCGCGATCTCTGTCACCGTTCCCTGCCCCTAAAGCCTAAGGTCTAACGCCTAAATCCTATGTCACAACACAATCCTCATAGTATCCAACTCCAAATTAATCGGCTGTTTGAGAGTGGTCAATCTTTATTTGCTAAAACAAAAGTAGAAGATTGGCTCAAGCAGCGCAATGAAGATCCGGTGGACTACGAAATTATCTTTAATAAACAACCTGCACCTGTCGGCTCCAGAGCAGTAATGGCAATTAAAATTGAGCTACAGCGCAAGGATGGGCAACCATTAGATGAATGGTTATTAGCTCAATTAAATGATATTCAATAGATTGAAAATCGATCGATAGCTATGGATATTGACAATGAATAAACTATTAAATCACTCTGCTACTAGCATGTCCGATCTCGTATCTCAACCGTTGCCAGAATTCAAAATTTTGGGTCAACCAGTAAACTTGGCGACTGACTATCTGCCGTGGTTAGTTAACAGGCTACAACAAGGAATTGGCACTCATGTTGTGACAATGAATGCAGAAATTGTGATCCAAGCAACTCAAAACCCAAAGCTATCTGAGATTATTCACAAAGCTGACCTAGTTACCCCAGACGGTTCAGGGATTATTATGGCATTACGATTACACGGTGTTGAGCAACCTCGGTGTGCAGGAATCGATCTAGGTGAAGATTTACTCCGCTTGGCGGGTAAATCAGAGTACAACTATCCAGTTTTTTTCTATGGGGGTAAACCAGCTATTGTCCAGCAAGCTGCCCAAAAGTGGCAAACTGAGTTACCCAATCTCAATATCGTGGGGATCGAACATGGTTATATCAATACCGAAGAGCAAGCTAAACTATTGGAGCGAATCCAAGCAGCTCAACCGAAAATCATCCTAGTAGCTTTGGGAGTACCTCAGCAAGAAATTTGGATTCACGAGCATTTTCATCTATGCCCTGAGGCGATCTGGATTGGTGTAGGTGGAAGTTTTGATGTGTGGTCTGGGGTAAAAAATAGGGCACCACAACTGATCCGTAAGTTGGATCTAGAGTGGATGTATCGGATCGCCAAAGAACCCAGCCGTTGGCGTAGAGCGTTGGCTTTGCCTCAATTTGCGATGCTAGCAGTGATCGAAAGAATTCAGCATCAGGATAAACTCACACCTAAATAGCGACGAGTACTTAAGCAGGTACACTAGAGACAGTATTCAGACAATCCTTCATTCTTGGTTTCATGTCTCTAACTGCGGAATTATTGCTGGTTGCTTTCCTGATCGTACTCAATGGTGTATTTGTAATGTCGGAGATGGCGATCGTCTCAGCACGGAAAGTTAGATTACAACAATCGGCAAATCAAGGCGACAGACGGGCCGGAATCGCGTTAGGCTTGGCAATGGCACCCGATCGCTTTTTGCCGACGGTTCAAGTTGGGATTACTTTATTGGTCATTTTATGCGGTGCTAGGGGTGAGAGTGCGATTTCACGGGTAATTTCACCATTACTGGAAAGTTGGTTAGCTCCTAAGTATAGTCAACCAATTTCAGCCACGATCTCGATCGCGATTGTTACTTATCTCACCATTGTGATTTCGGAATTGGTACCCAAACAACTAGCATTAAATAGTCCTGAAAAAGTGGCTAGTTTCGTAGCTGTTCCGCTGCATTTACTCGTCCGATTAGCGACACCGATTATCTTTATCTTGAGTGGATCTACCAAGTTTGTCGTTAAGTTATTGGGGATTAAACCTTCTAATCAACCAGAGGTGACGGAAGAAGAGATCAAGGTGATGATCGAACAGGGTACCGAGACAGGAATGTTTGAAGAATCCGAACAGGATATGGTGGAAGGAGTATTGAGTTTGGGCGACCTCAAAATCGGTGCGCTGATGACTCCACGCCCTGATATTACGTGGATCGATAGTGAGGATTCGATCGCGATCACTCGTCAAAAAATTATCGATAGTGATTATTCTAGACTACCTGTATGTGAAGGCGAACTCGATCGAGTCTTGGGGGTAATTCATGTCGCTGACTTACTCTCACAAACTCTCAAGGGTGAAGAAATAAATCTAACTACATCCCTCCGTCAACCACTATTTATCCCCGAAAGTACGCGCGGTTTAAAAGTACTCGAACAATTCAAGAAATTTGGCACACATATCGCGATGGTAGTCGATGAATATGGGGTGATTCAAGGATTAGTCACCATGCACGATATCTTTGAAGAGATCGCTGGTGATATTACTGACTTTAATGAAGAACCAGAAGAACCCCAAATCATTCAGCGGGAAGATGGTTCTTGGCTATTGGATGGAATGCTCTCGATCGAGGAATTACTCGATCAATTTGATATTCCGGAAAGTGCGATTAGTGCAGTCGATCGAGGTAATTACCATACGCTTGGTGGTTTTGTGAGTATGCAACTAGGTAAGATTCCAATTTCTGGAGAATACTTCCAATGGCGAAAACTCAGATTTGAAATCGTCGATATGGATGGTAAAAGAGTTGATAAAGTCTTGGTTAATCTGTCTGAACCTGAGGAAGATTTAGATAAATTTGAGGAGAATTAGGCTTTAGGCTTTAGAGGATGTCTGAAAAGATTTTTGGCGAGTCCTTTTGAGTTGATGCGTAGATCTTTACCCCACCCTAGCCCTCCCCTTATAAAGGGGCGGGGACAAGAGCAACTCCTTTGCAAGGGCGGGGGGTAAATCAACCTACGCAGAAGTCTAGCCGACTTGTGTATACACGGTAGGAGGGGGGATTTCTAGGGTTTAAGCTTGACAGGCTAGACTTTTCAGACATCCTCTTAGGCTTGAGAAAATTTAGACCAGAACTTTCAACTTTCAACTTTCAACTTTCAACTTTCAACTAATTCACCCTGCCATTGCCACGCGATAGATATCGCTCGGCGTAAGATGAGAATGGATCACTTGTCCATCCTTAAACCACACAATCCGTCTGGTTTGTTTCGCTACATCGGGTTCGTGAGTCACCATGACGATCGTAATTCCCGACTCATTTAAGCCAGTAAAAATATCCATCACTTCCTGAGTAGTCCGCGAATCTAAGGCACCTGTAGGCTCGTCAGCCAGTAATACTCGTGGTTCACCGACAATGGCTCTGGCGATCGCGACGCGCTGCTGTTGACCGCCTGAGAGCTGATTGGGGCGATTTGCCATCCGGTTACTCAATCCAACTTTCTCCAAAGCGACAACCGCTCGTTCCTTCCGTTCGCTTGGAGCCAGTCCCCCATAAATCATCGGGAGCATGACATTATCTAGCGCGGTAAGTTGGGGTAAAAGATGGAATTGTTGGAAAATAAAGCCGAGTTTGCGATTACGAATCTTGGCTAATTCCGCATCAGGCACGGTAGAAACATCGAGTTTATCTAAATAATAATGTCCGCTGGTGGGCTGATCCAGACAACCAATAATATTCATCGCTGAAGATTTACCCGAACCAGATGGCCCCATAATCGAGCAATATTCACCTTCCTCGATCGTCAAATTTACACCATCCAATGCTTTAACTAAAGTATCGCCGATGCCATAAGTTTTATTTACGTCTTCGAGTCTGATAATAATTGGTTGAGTATCGCTCATGGGGATTAGGTTTTAGGCTCTTATTTAGTGATGATGCGAGGCTAAATGCTCGTGACTAATATCACTGTAGGAATGGCTGTGACTGAATTGTGAGTGAACGTGTGGATGTTGATGTGTAGATTGATTTCTATCAACCGCAGTTAAATGTTCGTGGTGATGCTGGAGATCGTGGTGATGAGGATGAATATGCGAAAATTCTGGATGAGTATGTGTAAATCGATCGGGTTTGAGCAGTAAATGACTGACGACTAATAGTGCTAATCCAATTAAACTACCAGCCAGAAAAGTTTGATCGGGAACAGTACTACCCAGCCAGCCAGCCAAGGGATAAGCTCCCGCCCACCAGAGATGACTCCAGGCAAAATGTGCCCCATAAACCCGCCCTTGAATATTTGTTGGGGTGCGATCGGCAATTAATGTTTGCATCGATAGATTAATTATACTTTGTCCAAATCCAGCGATCGACCACAAGAAAATTAATGGGACTAATCCGACATAATTAGCCCCGAGTAATGCAGTAGTGATCAATACAGCTCCACCGAGAATTGTGATGATTTTCGATCGATATTGGGGATATATCCCGATCGCCATCGTCCCACAAGTAGCACCCAAACCAAAGCCCATCATCACCCAGCCATACTGTACCGCTGTTTGTTGCAAAGTACCTTGGACATAACCAACCGTATTCACCAAAATCTGGGCACCAGCAATTGAAGCCACCAACTGAATTGTCAAACCATACCGAATCGGGGCATCAGTCCAAAGTCGAGCTGTTCCAGCTTGAATATCAGACCAAATCTGACTAAAATATCGATCGCCAGATTCGACTACATTTACCTGTAAATTACCAGGGAGAGTGCCAATTAAAATTGCTGCGAGGATAAAGCTCAACCCATCCCAAAAAAATAACTCTCTCGCACCGATAAAAAGTGCCAGCACTCCTGCAAGCCCCGGCCCAAATACACCTAGAATTTGATAAGTTGTACTAGATAGAGCAATTGCTTGAGGATAGTCAGCTTTACCTGTAACTAATGGAATCGTCGCCTGATATGTTGGTGTAAAAAAGGCATTGAAAATATTTAAACCCAATACCAGTGCGTAGATTTGCCAGATGCTATTCACAAAGGGTAATAAACACACCAGGAGCATCCGCCCTAGATGGGTAACTATTAAAATTGGCTTGCGATCGAACCGATCGGCAAGTACCCCCGCCAATGGTGATAATAAGGTAAAAGCGGTCACTCTCAAAGTCAATGCGCCTGCAAGCACGATCGGCGAAGATGTCCCAGCTAGTTCAAAAGCTAATAATGCCAAACCCAACCAAGTCAAAGCATCGCCAAATAGACTAATTGTTTGGGCAAGATAAAGCCGTCGGAAAATAGGATTACGCAGACTGGTAGGCAAGGCAATTTTTACCATTCATTTATGTAAGTTTCGGCTGATGCTTAAAAAGTTGAAAGTTGAAAGTTGAAAGTTGAAAGCGAGGTTTTTAGGATGGAGATTTAGCGGATGCATTTTCGGACGGGTTTCCCGTCCATGAAAATGCACCAAGCAAACTCCGTCCTAAAAACAATCTGCCTAAAGGCAGGGGCTTTAAACCCTTACTATTCGGTAAATTAACTTAATCGGTTTTGATT
>JANYIT010000194.1 GCA_025358725.1 Chamaesiphon sp. GL140_3_metabinner_129_sub | reverse complement strand
ATACTTCGGATGATTCGATGATTGGATTGATTAGTGAGAATTCTTTTAGTTGCAATAGTCTGACCCTCGCCTATTCAAGATTCACCCCTAATCTACCTGCTTTTGGCTTAACCGAGAAGTATTGTCTCCTCTGGAGAATCGATCCAAGCTGTATTCGCTTTTGCGGCAGACTAATTCATTCAGTTAATTTATCTACTTAACATTAATTTGGGATAAGGATTCCCGATCGATAACTCATAGCTCCGTTTCTGCACCGCCCTCAAATGAATTTGGGGCTAATAGCTAAAGTTCGTTAAAACGAACTACGTAATTTGGCAGTTCTCTTCAGAGAACTTTAGCTATTAGCCCGAACTTTAGTTCAGGGCGGTGCAGAAACGGAGCAAATCAATTTTCATTAGCAGAACTCACGCTACTTATCTTCCAGTCTTGAATATATTGCTGTAATTCGGGGAAAAAGGAATGAAAATCTTGTTCGAGATCGATCGATTCCCGTTCGAGTATTGGCATAGCATCAACAAGCTTAATTCTTTCACCCATCCTAGCTTTAATTCGATCATCGATTCTATCTAGAGCATTTTCTATACCAGATAAATGTTGATAGCTGCTTAACCAATCACCATCCACCATATACCCGATTATTTGTCTAGCTGATGGTGGAATCTCGCCTGAATATTTTTGGAATGATCCATATATCTCTGCCGTAAAATCAGTAAAGATAGTATCAGAGTAGATCGCCCAATTCTTTGCTAGTAAATGGTCATAAAAAACATCGATTAATATTCCCGCAAACTTACTATATTCTTTGTCGATCCTTTTCTTACTGATTTTGACAATTGGATGGCTATCTGTAAATTTGTCAATGGCGTAATGTCTACTGACACCTCGTCTTAAATTACAATTGAGTCCATCTAGATCTTTCCCTTTCACCAAATCGCCTAATAAGTTACCTAAGCGATTCTCAACGTTCGGTTCTGACAGTAAGATGTGAGCGAGCCAATTCATAATATTGTCGATTGGTGTTATTTGCCAAAAAGCCTTTCCCAAAAAGACCTAGTATCTTTGGCTTCTAATTTTGGAATTAGAGTTCTCGATCTTCGCATTTCTGCTTCTTTCAAATTTATGTCAATTTCTATCCAGTGCCAAATAGATTCAAAAGCTACATCAATTGAATCCACCCATTCATCAATATTATCGTAAAGAGCCATGTCAATATTATAAACAACTGCATCTACTAAATCATCACCTGTTTTTATAAATTCAGCCCCGCCACTATATTCGGCATACCTTCCAGATATAAAGAAAACATTTTCTAGTTTATCAATATTAGCTCCTTTACTTTCATCTATTAAAAATGTATTTCCTTCCATCCACTTATTCAGACTAATTGCTCTGGCAAGTATGAAATCATCTCCATAGACAGATAAAACTTTTTCAGCTCCACCACCCCAAAGCCTCATAATTTGTTTATAAGCTAGTGGTAGCTTTCCATATCTCTACTCGATCGATTCTAAATCTCGATCTTCACAACCGATTAAATCTTCTTCCCTAGCAATTCCTCTCCTCAGAATTTCTGATTTTAGTTCTTCGATATTAGTAATCATGAATTTCCTCCATCGATCTAATTAAATCAGTGCGTCGCTATCTTCTGAACCTGTTTCGACAACTTGTGTTTCTTGTAAATCTATTTCTATTTCGTATTGCCCGATGATGTCTTCAACCTCTTTATTGCTAATAGTCCTCCTGTCTGATTTAGAATAAATTGTAGTTAATAATATTGATTCAGGAGCTATCGTATAGTATATAACTCGATAACCACCACTTTTTCCTTTTCGAGTATCGCTATTTGGTATTCTAACCTTGTAGACTGGATATTTATTTTCAGCAATTCTATCTCCTGGAGTTTCACCAGCTTCTAATTGTTGAATTAGAGGTTTAATATCTTTATCAATTGAACGATATCTTTTGTTAAGCTTTTTCAGCTCCTTTCTATATGAAATACTTTCATAAATCTTGATTAGCGGTATTCGATCCTGCATGAACTATCTTCTAGCTTCGCTGAGTTCTTTTACAAAAGTCATATGTTGCTCATAGCTGTTTCCCTCAAATTCATCGAATTTATTAGGAGATTTAGCATCTTTAATAAACCACATCACAACATCAACAGATTGAGGTTTAGTTTCTTTCAATGGCTGGTCGAGAATAAGTTGCCCTTCCTCATTAATTTCTCCTGTAGTCTTAATCTTAATATCGTCCCACATCTCTGATATAGGAGTACACTCGCCTCTGGAATATTCGTGTAGGCTCTCAACAATACTCTCAAGAATCTCGGCTTTGGTTGGTTCGCGATAATCTTCTTCGTCATCATCAGAAAATACGATATCAATTTCAACTTGCTGCGGCTTGATCTCCTTTAGTGACTCATGAAGGATGAGTCGATTATTTCCATCTATTTCTCCTGGTACTTCGATATATCTCATATAGCTTCAGGTATTGTTTTAGCCTAACTCTAGTTTAACATTAACTTTTAGATGAGTTAAACGATCGAATCCACCCAATTCAATCATTCAACTCATCTTCATCCAGATCCAGATTGATTTCCTCAATTAGCGGCTCCCCCACAGATTCCTCCCCATTAGAGATCGATTCAACCGCCACAACTTGACGAACAAACACCGGACATTTCGCCGTCGGATCGACATCGCGCTTATACAGGGGACTCTCCTCCCCGCGACAGAGATAACCGTCGAAAAACTCACATACAGCGCAACAATCCATCCCACTCAAGATCGCCGAGTCAACTGCAAAGGATTTATGACTGGCGGGTTTGAGCATCAAGCCGCCTTTTGTCCATTTGGCTGATAATAGTCCCGTTGCGGCTAAATGTTGCCAACGGGGATCTTCGAGTACGCTATCGGCGATGCGGAGCCATGCGCCATCGAATTCGGCTTCAATTTCCAGTTCAAACTCTTGTCCCGCATCGACTCTGGCTACTTGAGCTTTGGAGAGGTGTTCGGGTGCTTGTCCGAAGGTGATGGTATCGCCGACTTCGGGGATGTGTATCCAATATTTATCGCGTAAATCGCCTGCGCGGGAGAGTTCGTGGAGGGCGGATTTGGAGCCGTGGATCAGGATGAGGTGTTGGGGATTGACGCGATGGATGACTTGGGTAATCCCGACTCGATCGGCATGAGCGGACAAATTGAAGCGTTGAATTTTGGCTCTGACTGTGAGCGGGGTTCCGTCGAGTTCGATTTCACTGCCTGGCTCTAGGCTTTGGAGGAAGCGTCCTGGGGATTCTTCATCGGTATAGCCGGAGATGAAAACGGCGGCGTTTTCCCGTTCTAATAGAATTTTAGCGTAGCCGATGCTGGCTCCGCCTGTCAACATGCCGGAACTGGCGATTACTACTGAGGGGTGGGCGATCGCGAGGGGGCGTTCTTTTTGCGACCCGATCGAGATGATCCGTGGTGAAGATTTTTCGCTGAAGAAGGGGGACTGGGTTTTGGCGAAGTTCTTGACGGCGGCGGGGAGTAAGTCTAGTTGATTTTGGAATAAATCGGTGACTTCGCGGACTAAGCCATCGACGTAGACAGGGACGTTAACGCTATGGAATAAGGCACTGGTACGGATGGCGAGGATGATTTCCTGGGCGCGTCCGAGGGCGAAGGCGGGTATTAACACGTTACCACCTGCGGCGACGACTTCGACGATCGCTTTAATCAAATCGCTCTCTTGGCTGCGGCG
>JANYIT010000186.1 GCA_025358725.1 Chamaesiphon sp. GL140_3_metabinner_129_sub | reverse complement strand
CTCGTACCCAGTGCCGATTGACCGACTGCCTGATAGTTAATTGGGGCTGTTGTAGGTGCGGGAGGCATAGATTCAGGCGGATTTGCTAGACTCACAGTTGGGATGAATGCTGATAGAACGGCAATCGTGCCCCAGATAGTTTTATTCATGAAAAGTCCAGCAGTGTTAGTTAGGTGGGAATCAGTTCCTTGGCGTACTCATGCAAGCCCAGAACTGGATGCTTGGCAGCAGCCATCAATTCTTTCCGACGAGTAACCTCATCGGGATTGTTGACCACCGCCGCCAAGCCGCCCGCACTCGCGTAAGAACGGACGCGAGTGGAGGTACGCCCATCGAGGAGCAGCCAATTTGAATAGCCCAAGGCTGTGTTGGGAGAGAATGCGTCGGTCATACATGGAGCCAAAATCTCTGGCGGCATCAATAAAATATCTTGGAAGGCAGTGCTGACTTCAGGTTGAATCCTCCCCACTAACTTAATATCGCAGTTACCTAAAATTCGGTCGCCAGCCGCGCAGTTCTTAACCGATCCTGGCTCTTGGGCGCACAAAATCACTCGAATCCCCGCTTTCGCACCGTTAGCGCACAGTTTACCTACCTGATTAGCCAGGGATGGGAATTGAAGCAGGATTGCCGCTTCATCAATTACCAGTACTGATTTGGGGTTGCTAAATGCCCGTCTTAATACCGTTCCATACATACACATCGACAGAATAGCTGCATCTTCAGGGTTATTCACCCCACGCATTGCCATCACAAATAAAGTACTATCGGCACTAAAGGTACTGGGGCGGGATAGTGCTTGTCCGACTCTACTAGTCAGCCAGTAACGCAGCTTGGTGACGACGAAATCCAATGCCGCGATCTGATCTGGTGATGTTTTCAGAGCGATGCGCTCAGGCGAACAGAAGCCGACAAAATCTTGGAGGGTAGGATACTCTGCCCATTCAGGCGAGCCTAATCCTCTCGTCCGTGCCGCCCGATATCTGGAGATAATTTCATAGTCATCGAAGAATTTAGATAGGACTAAAGCTAAGATCGATCGCACGATATCAACGTTGACATTAGTATTCTGGACGACTGCCCCCATCACCATTGCCAGCAGGATTTCGAGCAGAAAATCCTCATAATCTTTGCGTCGCTCCAGTTGTTGTTCTTCAATTAAATGGTCGATATCTGGTAACTCAAAAATATTGGCAGCTTCCGAACCAACGTCGAAGTAGGCTCCCCCTAGCAGTTTCGAGTAGTCCTTGAACGTGGATGCGTCGTCGGTAGGCGGATAATCGATAATACTCACAGGCACATTATTCATCAAGAAATTATTGACAAAGGCAGTGAGCGTAACGGATTTACCGGATCTGGTGGTGGCGAAAAATACGATATTGTGGTGCTTTTTAACCAGATCTAGATAAATCGGTACACCCCCATCATCAGACAGAAATTCTACCCCAGATCGATCGATTGTCCGCACTTGAGCGAGGGGAACGGTGCCCAACACATAACTGCTGAATACCTTACCCACACGGTTATAGGGATGACTGAGCAACTTCGTCCGACAAATCGGTTGAGTTTGCGCCCAAGTCCGCCACAGGTAAGTATTTTCCCGATGCAGGTTGGCAGGATATAGAAATAAGCTCTCTAAATAATTACAAGCTCGATCTAATTCATCCACGGTATCCCGTTCGACCATAAAAACCGTAGCAGAAGATAGGGCAACATGCCCCATGTGGAGGTAGGCACGAGCTTCTAGAGCCTCATCAAGATCCATTGCGGCACCGACATTAATATCACCTTCCTCGGATGCTTTCCCTGCCTTAAAGATTTGCTCTTTAGTGAGGTCGGTCAACCGTTGGCGCATCTCAGTCTGACTGACTTTACTCAACTGAGTGACGATGGAAATATCCGAAACTAAATCCTCACTAAGTTTATTCCAATAAAAATTAATCGCATCCCGCTCGGTTTCCCATGAGTCGGGTTGGTCTAATAGTGCCAGTAAGCCGATGAATTTCTGTTTGAGCCGCATCCAGCGATAATCCGCTGTGGGGACGCTCTCTTCGCGATACATCAGCAGGGAGAGAGCATGAATATCGCTATTAATTTCTTCTTTAATCGACTCGCGGTCGAAGATTAATTTCTGCGGCACGGGAATACAGGGAATGGAGTTGTAGCGATGCCATAAATCTCCCCATAACTGTTCGGCTGATAATGCCCGAACGGTTAGTCCCATCTTATTCGTAAAAATCTGTTCCCAGAGCAGGAAAGCATTAAATCCTGCTTCGAGAAAAGCGAAAAACTCTTGACTCTTCTTAATCTTCTCCGCACCAGAAAAATTACCCAGAGCTTTGAGAAATCCTTTCGTCAATTTCTCAACTTTATCGTCCTGAACGTCTGCATCAGCATCCCAGGTGAAGGTAGCAAACATTCTCAGTGTCTTACCTTTGCGTAGTTTCTTCTTGCTCAAAATCTCCGTTCGGCGGAGATCGCTAGTAGCTAAGTATTTGAGGACGGGATTAGCGGTTTTGGAAACTAATCCAGCCAAATAAGTGGTGCGATCTGTATCGTCCACAAACGAGCGCATATGGATAGTTAGCAGCTCGTTCTCAGGGAGATCCTTAAATCCATTCGAGATTTGGTCGTAAACCGACTCCATCTGGACATCGGGCAAATTTGGGTGAATCCCGTCGCAATCGAACCCAAACACCAATCGATATTTATTTTCCTTCCAGCGCAACAAGTACGCCCCAAACTCTCGCCCCTCGGCGGCAAATTGAACGTGACAGACTAGATTAAATGCGTCTTCGAGCGGGACGACTTGCTCTTTGCCCCGTCCGGGGACGAGTTCGTCTTTTCTCGGCTTTACTTTTTTGACTTGGGCGACTGTCATGGTCTAATAACTCTTGGAGAAACGGGTTGTAGCGGATGTTTCGGCGATAGTAGCGCGGAGGATGATAGAAGGTGCCCAGAAATCGCCACACACCTTTAGCGACCAGGATTGCCCAGACGATATTAATAGTTAGGCAAAAGATCGCGAGCGGAATTGCTGGTAGTCCGAAACACAAGCAGAGGAAAACCATTGCCACGGTATCGAAGGCAACAATGGGCAGAAATATATCTGCTGGTATTCCGGCGATGTTTTGTTTTTTAGAGAGGACTCGGTTGACGCGAATTGACATGGAATTAAGTAATAAGTAATCAGGAATAAGTAATAAGGTTTGATTTCGATCTCGTTTGGTAAGTTTGGAGTAACACTACGATCTATTTCCGATCCAAGACTAAGACTTCCTCCATTTCCCAACTTATTCCTTATTACTTCCCCCTTCTGTAACCTCTTACGCCCCCAGAAATACCGTGGCGGCTCCATCAATCAGTCCAATTACGAGCAATAAAATTAGTGGTGTTTTAATGACATCGCCTAAATCTGCTTGATCGGTGTATTTTTCATAGGCTTTATATAAAGCCCACATGAAACTGATGAAAAATAGGGCTTTGAAAACCAGGAAAATACTGTCGATAACTGTACCAACAGCAGCAGTTCCACCACCAAGAAGTTTTTTCAGACCAGTTTGCCCACCAGTAGTCAAAATCAAAGCATGACTGGGATCGGTTGCATAGTTGAATACAGTTACAGCAACTACTAAACCCAGAATCAAAGTTAACAAACCACTAGTCCGATAATCACGTTTAAATTGACGAAACAACTGTTGCGCTCGACGGTCGGTGATAATTACTGCGAAAATAACTAACCCTAAACCCACAGCGAGTAATGAGATTGCTCCTAAACTTTGAGGGTGCATAAACCAATTAGCAACTACGACTAAGTTGGCAGCGATCAACCAAAAATCAACGGAGAAAGAATTATAAACTTTATCGAAGATCCCCATTTCTAGTTCTGGTCTGTGGCGGTCTTGGGATCTAAATTTTGTCATTGTCATAGTCTCGTGGACTTAAAGTTGCTTTGCCCCAAAGTTAACTCAACAGATATCGAGATCGGATTCGCCAAATTGCTTAATTTATGACACTCGATGCAAATTTGCTAAAAACATTAACAAAACATCCGTAAAACCTGACCTTAACAGAATTTGGGGCAATCCACGAGTAGATTGTCAGGTTGATTATTACAGATTAATTCAACAATTAGGGGATCGCTACAAAGCAAATTTTATCGCGATCGATTCCGTTAATCTTCACTTTGCTGTCGAGTTTGCGGGTAGTATTTCTACAGTTTTGGTCTAATCGACCCTTATTCGCCACCACAATCGCTTTAGCCAACTGTCCATCGGGAGTAACTACCCACTGCACCAATGCCATCCGCTCGTTGACTGTCTTCCAGGTGAAAGCAGAAGCCAGCAGACTCGCTATTCCAACGACACCTACACTGGCATAGAAAATATAGGGAATTTTTTGAGGTTTGAGAGCGATGCGCTGGAGGACGGCTGTTTGAGCTTCAAGCTGGGTGCTGGTATTTTTGGCTGTTACCTCACTCACCGCTGTTAGTCGAGCAGTTAATGGCTTTAGATCGATCGGTCTGCTACTTTGTCGTACAGCCAGAATCACGCGACTCTCGATGTTTGCCGCACTTTCGCTCATCGCATCGGAGACTAAGATCGGGATATTTGTATAAACCTGTCCGACAACTGTAGTAATATTTCTGGTCATCTCCAGAATTTCATAAACCGGATCGTCACTCGATTGTTGATATCTAGTCACCATTTGAGTCAGCCCCAGTTGTTCGCGTCCGATCGCTTCGGCTAGAGTAGGATCGCGGTAGAGGCTACGTGCGATGGAACTACCAACCATTTGGGGAGTTTCGAGTTCCTCTTCATCTTCATCCCAACTATCTCCAGTCATGTCGTCGTCAGTCATCGCTCGATCCTTGCATATAACCTTCCTAGTATGCAGAGCGCGATCCGTGAACGACTTGAGTTGTTTGGCTGAAAAGCGAGACTTTATTCCGATGGTCGATGACCGATGAATCCCGATCGCGGGAATGAAATATAATTATTTTGCTCCGGCTAACCGTGCGAGCGGCTAGAGATATCAAAGTTCTGAATATTGCTGCTGCCCTAGCCAATTTAAGGTTCTAATCAGATGCTTATGAATGACCAAAAAATTAAATTCCCAGAGCAACTAAACGAAGCAGAGCGATTAGAGTTTTTAAATTATTTATTACAAACCCTACAGAATAATAGCTCTCAATCCAATCGAGACAGCCATCCAGTCAAGGAAAAAGTGGGTTACGATCGTATATTATTCCCAATACTTTCAGAAATTACTTTAACCGCTTTCAACGACGATAATCCCAAATCGGCAAGGCAATTACAGACTATTTTTGATGATGGAGTCGATAAACTTCAAAAAATTATCGATCTCGATCCAGCTTCACTAGAACTAGAAACTAAACTCAACAAATTATTCGACAGCATAGAAACCAAAATAACTAAAGTTATTACAAAAAATCGCCCCCAATTAAAAGATCGAGTTTATCAACCGCCCAACCTTGAAAATAGATTATTTGAAAACAGCAAATATCAGATATTGCCAGCGGCATTGCCCATGAAAACTAGTACTCTATGCCAACTTAGAGATGATTTCTGGCAGCAAGATAACTCTAACGGCATCGCCTACTATAGACAGGAATCTCATGCCAATTCTAATAACTATATCGAGCACTATATTAGCAGTAGTGAAGACATTCAAGTATTACCGTGGGATAGTGCTAGACAAATTATCGATAAATTTGGATTTAATACCGTTCTATTGCAATTATTATTTGCAGCTCATGCCGTCAAGTGCCCACGACCTTGGGAAAGTGAATTTTCTCTAAGTGGTAAAGATATTATTAGAGAATTGGGATGGGAAAATCGCACTGATATTTCACTTCATTCAAAATTATTAGAACTAGCAAATACCAGCTTCGCCCTCGATTGTTTGCTAATTAAAGCCGTCTGGGAAACCCCCAACCAAAAAAAAGGCAAAAAGAGAGTCACGATCGACACATCCAGGATGTGGAACGTGCGGGTACAGATGACCGGACAAATGGATTTGGAAGGCAATGTGAAGAATCCAGAGGATTTACATATCACCGTCAGACCGGGAATGTGGACTAAAGGATTTATGGATGGCGGTAAACATTCTCAAGATGCCTTATATCAATTTGGATATTTGGCACAGGACGTGATCAAGATAGATCCCTATCACAACGAACTAGCATTAAGACTGGCTATCCACCTCACTCTAGATAGCCACGCCGATCGTGTCACTGAGTACCGCGTTCGCGACCTGTTGGAGATCGCCATGCCTAAATATAAAATCGACCTAGCTAGTAACGATCGAAAGCGAAAACACAAGCTCAAGGAACAATGGGATCGGGCGATCGGCAAATTGATGGAACTAGGCTGGGTCATTGAGTTTGACGATGACAATTATCCACCAGAAATCAGACCCGATAGCAATATCAAGAGACATCAACGTGGCTATCTAGAGAAACTACTAAATGCTCAGGTCTATATCCGCTCGACATTTCCCCAAAAAGTGGATATCGACAGACACCTATACGATTTAGTCCCCGCAGAATTGCCGCCGCTGCTAATCGAATCCAAACCCTCATCTAAGCTCAAAACTTTTAAAACTCAAACCCAAGTCGCTACTCCCAACCTAGATCTTCGGCAGGCGCGGGAGAATAAAGGATGGACTCAAAGACAACTCGCAGCAGAGCTACAAGTGTCTCAGAGTTTGGTGGCGCAGTGGGAGCGGGGGAATCGATCGATCGATGAAAAAAATGTGGTTAAGTTACAGACAATGCTGGGCTTATAATTTTCCGATCGAAGTGTTACCGATCGCTCGATGAATTTGATCCAGTCGATCCAATCGAATCGATCTAGTCCACCACCACTAGATCGCAACCATCAATCGATTGATTACAACGCCCCCAATCGCCCGCAACCGCCCGCAACCGATCGTAGTAAATATTTTATCTATACTTAATAATCGTTAATATAGCCACAACCCTGACAGGAAAATCTTTTCAGAGATTTTTTAGCCAAAAAATGCTTGATTACTAACTTTGCAAAATCTGTAATCAAAAAATTGGTGCAAAATTGGCACTCAAACCCTTGCTATAGAGCCAAAAAATCGTGATTACAGATCGCTCTAGTATCTGGGGACAAACTCTCTAGTATCTGGGGACAAACTGCTCTAGTATCTGGGAACAAGGGATATTCAAACCCATTGGAATCGTAAAAATGGTACTAAAAAAATATACAAAAAAAAGCTAAAACAGCGATTTTCAAACTCAGGTATGCTTTATGGGCTGGAAATACAGCAATGTATCTCCCAGTAAAATTTTCACGCCAGATTGCAGGATCGCATTACCACTTTTCTGCTGCGGCTCTTCACCAGAAGTCACAGCAATGCTCGGCAACCCATCTACCAGTTCATTTGCTCGCTCCAAATTCAATGCCTATAGAGGTTTAGGCAACTCTTGCCCCGTCTGTGCTAGCACTTCGGGGAAGTGTCGTTGGCAACCATACGAGCTTTCTGCCAAAAACGGTAAAATTACCCCCACCATCAAAACCCTGTGCATGACTGGGGCGGGTGGATATGGCAACCCCGACTATCATTATTTCAACGATACCCGCGACGGACAATGGGGCGTATATGTCCCCCTCATCGATTGGAACGAGCATCGCGGCTTATACCGTCAAGCGACCCCAGCAGAAAGAGAAGAGTGGGTCAAAAACCAACAACTCAAGCAGCAAGCATTACTAGAAGCTGAAAATCAGCGGCGGGCGGAATCATTACCAGCCCTAGAGCGAGACATTGCAGCGCGGGCAATTTTAGCCCAACTTTCATTAAACGAGATCGATCGAAAGGACTTAATTAGACGCGGCTTCACAGCGCAGCAGATTAGAGAAATCGGCTTCAAAAGCGTCGAGAAGTTCCAAAGACTCAAAGAACCCGTCAATCCTCGCTTTCCTGGTGTCAACATTCAGGGCAACAGGTTAAATAATGGCTATATTGGTGGGATTCTGATTCCCATCTACACCATCACAGGTGAAATCGTCGCCTTCCAAATTCGCAACCGCGAACAGTCTAAATCTCGTTATCGCTGGCTATCGAGTACCTGGGAAAAAAGCCGAGAAAATGGCCCTGTACCCAACCTCCTCAACGGTGAAATTCCGCTCACCTTCTCCTACCCCCAACTACTAGGAGTCCAACCAGTATTAAAGTCAATCGGTTTAGCAGAAGGAACCGGAGCTAAACCCAACCTAGCTGCGATCGAAATGGGGCAACAGGTTATCGGTGCGGCGGGGGGACAATTCTTATCCGCTCCCGAACAGTTAAAAGATGCTCTAGAACGGTGGAGAGCTAACTATATCGATCTCTACCTTGATGGCGAGGATATTCACAAACCCCAAGTCATCCGCCGTTGGCTAAATCTCTACCACCAATTGCTGGAATGGGGCTATAAACCCCGTTTAATGTGGTCGGGACAAGATATTGATGAGTTGGAGGATTTAAGCCTTACCCGTAAAATTGACTTAGACGAACTCGAACAATTGTCTAGTGGTGAGTTACCACCACCACCCCCACCGATTGTTTCCCTAGCACGGAAACTATATCAAAAGTCCAAACACTTCACCCCCAATCAAACCCAGTACAATCGCTTCCTTCAGTGGGAGATTCCTCGGACAGGGCTAGAAAACACTCTCGTTGGCATCAAATCTGCACTAGGCACAGGCAAAACCGAAGTTCTCAAGGCTTTGGGTGCTTGGGCTAGAGAACACGGTTTAGAACTGATTTTCATCGGGTATCGGAATAATCTACTGCGGCAAACTTGCGATCGAATCCCCGACCTATATCACGTTGGTGATGAGGATAAAGTATTTTTGGACTCTGACTATCATAAAGCCATTTGTCACCATTCAGCCGGACTGATCGATCCCGCTGGGATGGCAAATAAGATTATCATCTTGGATGAATGCGTCTCTGACTTGAGCGATATGCTTACCAGTAAGCTCACCGCTGGACGGCGCAAGGATGGCACAGATTCGCGTCAAGTGAGATTGGCACATATTGAGGAGCTGATTAAACATAGTCATGGTGTCATCGCGCTGGATGCTTATTTAAGCGATACCGAGCTG
>JANYIT010000178.1 GCA_025358725.1 Chamaesiphon sp. GL140_3_metabinner_129_sub | reverse complement strand
TGCGAATTAAGAGCAATCGATTGATTCTAGCTCCACGGATTGAAGTGGGGGATGGGGTCGGGCGAATTATTGGTGGGTTGGCATTGATCGCTTTTTCATTCCTGGTGCCTGGTGGCTTTCTGCTTTCAGCCGCAACATTTGGAGCGATCGGATCGAAGCTAGTCTTGGATGGATTATCCCAGCTTCTGACTCCCACACCTGATAATCGCAAGGCTGACTCGGAGACATTGGGACAAGCAGCAGCACGAGGCTATCAGGGTTTGGCGGTGCCTGTTTTGTATGGCAAGTGCTATATCAATGATTTAATTCCAATTAGTGCGACTGTTTACAGCGAGGATATTCCGCTTGGTATCGACGGGCAAGGTGATGTTAATTGGGCTGGCGGTACGGTCGCTACTCCCGATCCTTATCCATTACTGACAAAGATGCTATTGCGTTTTGACAATACTCTGGTGGATGCCAAGGGCTACAACACTCCAGTAGCTGCAATATCTGGGTTTCCGTTTGCTGTGAATTATTCGTCTAACACTAAGGCTTTTGGTAGTCATAGTCTGGCACTGTTCAGTGGGGCTTCTGCTGTTGTGGTTCCAGGTACCGCCCTAAATATAGGTAGTGATAGTGCGACGATTGAGGGTCAATTTTTGATTCAGGCTCCCGATCCATCAAATAATTTGTTGAATCAAAGTGGTCTAGTTGGTCGGTACGATTCGGCTACAAGCTTGGGCTATTACTGGATTTATGACCATAATACTCAAGAATTTAAGTTTGTCAGCGATAGTTTTACAGTTAACTGGCCTTATACCTTAAACACTGCTACTACTGTATTTAAACACTTAGCTTTATGCGTTGATAAGTTGGCAAATACAGTCAATATGTTTGTAGATGGTGTGCCATTGGGAGCGGCTTCTTACCCTGGCGTATTAGGCAATCCTACTGTCGATCTGATCGTCGGAGCTACTAGCCTTTCCTTTAACAACAATGGTCGCTGGCTTAAAGGGTATATAGATGAACTGCGCGTGACGATCGGCATCGCCCGATATGCTTCAACTTTTACTCCACAGACTTCATATTTTGCCAGCAATTAAACATGCCTGAAATACTCGATCCGATTTTATTAGCTGGCGGGGGTGGTGGTGCGACGGAAGCCCCTAATACCCTCCGCAGCCGTGATTATTTACGAGTAATGATGCTTGTTTGCGAGGGTTCCGTTGTCGGGCCACCCAGCGGAGATATCCTCAAAGATTTTTATATTGATGATACACCAATCAAAAATCCCGACGGCGTATTTAATTTCACAGCGGGGGATGTCCAATACACAACTGGTACCCAAAACCAATTACCAATTCCTGGTTTTGGATCGATCGAAGCCGATACTCAGGTAGAAGTAGAAATTCCCAATAGTCGTCCAGTGACTCGTCAATTTACCAATAGTTTAGACTCGGTACGAATCAGGTTGGTTGCACCAGAGTTTAGAAAGATCGAATCAAATGGTAGTGCGAATCCTACTAGTGTCGAATATAAGATCGAATTAAGTACTAATTTTGGTGCGTTTGTTACTATCATTCAGCGCACAGAAACAGGCAAGTCAGCGGGATTTTATGCCTGGAATCACACGATCGCATTGCCTGGTGGAACAGCTACTTGGCAGATTAGAATCACTCGAATTACTGCCAACCCACCAATAACTTTAACTGGTGATAAAAATAAGATTTTCTGGCAGTCCTATACATCAATCAAATCGAGCCGTCTTCGCTATCCCAATAGCTCTCTAGTAGCTCTGTCTGTCAGTGCTGAATACTTTAAGCAATCGCCGAAAGTTGCGGTAATGTGGCAAGGTAAAAACGATCTGAGAATACCGAGTAATTATAATCCGGTCACTCGCGTTTATACCGGAATTTGGGATGGGACTTTCTCGATCGGGTATACCAATAATCCAGCTTGGGTTTACTACGATCTAATTACCTCGGAACGGTATGGAGCGGGGCGATATATCAAGACTGCTAACGTTGATAAATGGAGTCTGTACAAGATTGCTAAATATTGTGATGAGTTGGTAGATGATGGCAAATTAGGCACGGAACCGCGCTTTACTTGCAATGTGTATATTCGCTCCCAGGAAGATGCTTTCAAGGTAATTAATAACCTTTCATCTGTATTTAGAGGAATGAGTTATTGGGCGGCTGGACAAGTATTTGTAGCTCAAGATGCACCTGGTAATGTGACGGCTGTTTCTAACTCTACCGATACTAATGGGCCTCGCTTCTACACTGAAGCAAATACGGTCTGTGAGTACGATGAATCGGGTAAGATGACCTCTGCTCCGTTTAACTATAAATCGACTGATTTAGCTGTCAGGCATACAGCAGCTATAGTCAGTTGGATCGATCCGAATGACTATGGGAAAAATAAGTTAGAATCGGTGCTGGACGATCCAAATATTCTCAAGTATGGGTATCGTCCGACCGAGCTAGAAGCTTATGGTTGCACTAGTGCTGGGCAGGCGAAACGAACTGCTAAATGGGTGCTGGCTACCGAACAACTGGAAAAGGAAACGGTTAGTTTTAGAGTTGGTGCTGAGGGCTGTTTAATCCGTCCTGGTGAGATTATCAAGATTGCAGATAGTACCAGAGCGCGAAAGCGAATCGGAGGACGGGTACTAGCTGCTTCTGCAAATACTATTACCTTCGATGATTCAGTTGAGCTGTTAGCTGGGCAGGCTTACAATCTATCGATCGTCACTGATTTAGGTATCCAACAATTAATCTATCAATTTACACCTAGCGCGGCTAGCAGTACAAATATCATTGTCTACAATTCACCACTAACTGTAATTCCCAATCCTGGTACAATTTGGCTTCTGGCGGGTGATGTTGTCGCTCAACTATTTAGAGTATTAGCTATCTCTGAAGCCGAAGGAATATTTTCGGTAACTTGTACTGCTCACGATCCAAGTAAGTATGCGATCGCCGATAGTACTGGTGCTTTAAATATTGCGGCTCCGGTGCGACCTTTCCCTGTCATTCCTGATACACCTGGAGTGGTGCAGGTGGAAATTAATACTAGTTTTGTAACTGTGTTTTGGGAACCTGCGACGAGTTTCGGAATAAAGGAATATCGGGTAGAATATCAGTTGAATGGTGGTTTATGGGTATGGGCTGATACTACTTCTTACAATGATTTAGATATTGCTTTACCTGCGGGTAATTATTTAGTTAGGGTCAAAAGTATTGATATGCGAGATAATTATTCTAGTTATGTGATGAGTGGAGGATTTACCGTTGTCTAGATCTACCAAGAAAGCATTGGCACGAAACAATTTTAGAAACTTTTCCAGAAGTTTCCGCCGAATTAGATCTGTTTTACCAGAGCCGATCGATAAGGAATTGGTCGAGCTAGGCTATCGACCAAAAACAAAAGATGTTAGTCGCAAGTTGACTAGCTGGGACGACATCAGGTTCTCTACTTATTCTGGCTTTGGTTCAATTTTTAACGGAATCAGCGGAAGTCCCTACGCTCAGCGAAGCGGCGTAGGGATGGATAGCGAGTGAGGGAGAGATTGCGCCGCTCACGGGATGCGAGGCGTAGCCAGCAGTAGATGAGCAGCGCATGAACGAGCGAACAAATTCCTTGCATTTCCCTTGCACCCCACCTATAATATTATCAGCAACCTTAGTCAATGATAATGTATCAGGCTTACAAATTCCGACTATATCCAACAGCCGAACAGCAGCAATATTTTGCTGGTGCCTTCGGCTGTTCGCGTTGGTACTGGAATTATTGCTTAAATCTTTGTCAGGAAACATATAAGGCTACTGGTAAGGGGCTAAGTCGAGGTGCGATTCAAGGTCTGCTGCCTAAGCTAAAGATCGAGTATCCTTGGCTAAAAAAAGGTGCTTACTCACAATCTTTGCAAGTTGTAGCTCTAAACCTGTCTGTTGCCTACCAAAACTTCTTCGAGAAAAAAGCTGGTTTTCCTAGCTTCAAATCAAAGCATGGACGGCAATCTGTTAGCTATCCTCAGAATGCCAAGGTGGGTGAAAAGTTCATAAAACTACCTATCATTGGTGAAGTGAATTGTAAAGTTCATCGCACCTTTGATGGCACAGTCAAGACTGTTACCATATGTAAAAACCCAGATGGAAAGTATTTTGCTTCTATCTTGGTTGATGATGGCATTCCCAGTGTAGATACTACTACAGACGGCAAAGCGATTGGTTTAGATGTAGGTTTGATTGATTTTTGTGTAACTAGTAATGGCAGTAAGTATAAAAACCCGCGCCATCTCAAGAAACATAGCAAGAATCTCAAGCGCAAACAACAGAAACTCAGTCGTAAACAAAAAGGGAGTAATACCAGATACAAAGCTAGAAGATTAGTGGCAAAAGTCCACTCTAAAATCAAACGTGTTCGCGAAGATTTTCTGCACAAATTATCCCGCAAGATAGTAGACGAGAACCAAGTTATTGCAGTAGAAGATCTAAATGTCAAAGGTATGGTACGCAATCACTGTCTAGCTAAAGCAATTAGCGATGCTGGGTGGGGGATGTTCGGCACAATGCTCAAGTACAAAGCTGAGAAAGACGGGAAAACCTACATTGAGGTCGATCGATTCTTTCCAAGCTCTAAGACTTGTAACAATTGTCTGCATAAAGTATCTGAAATGCTTTTGGATGTTCGTCATTGGGATTGCCCGTCTTGTAAATCTCGAAACGATCGCGACGTGAACGCGGCTAAAAACATCAGAGATGAAGCCTTGCGGTTTTTGGCATTAGGAACTAGTGCTGCTGCCAGTGGAGGGAGTGTAAGTCGTGGTGGTAAGATTTCGGTCTTATCGGACGCTGTTCCCCTTGAAATTGGAAGCTACCCGCTCAGCGTAAGCGGCGGGTAGTAGTTCACGGTATAAGTTTTGAAAACAAATAATTCAATAATATTGGCTACAATTGCACTGGCAATTTCTGGCAGTACAATTAGACGTTCTAATGTAAATAATAATTTTATAGATGAGCGTGGCAATTTTGTAAGCAGAGGTTCTATTCAATCTCAAGAACTTGTTGATAGATTGGGCAAAAGCTTAGTCGATCAGACCCATAAAACTAAACGACAAAAACGACGCAATCGGAAAAAATAATGCAATCAAATACAATTACTTTCAATGATTCAGAGATTCATGCAGTTTTGATTAATCACAGATTGCTTTAATTGCAATCGGCTTTAACTTTTAATAGCTTATTCCAGTTTTTGGCTATTTTCTGGAATAGCCTTACTCACTATTTTAGTTTTGATGCTATTCCAGATATTTCTAATAGCATCAATAGCTTTGACTATGACCTTCCGAATTGTTGCTTCTCGTTTTAAGGTGTCGTTCTCTTTAACTAGCCCAGCGATTCTGTCATTCAAACATTGGATTTCTCCCCGCAGTTGAATGTTCTTGCGCTCCAGGTAGTTTAGGTCTGTTGCTGCTGTGACTTCAATTTCTTTTTCTATCATTGGTGTTTTTGGGGTTAGTTGGTTTGATATTTTATTTTGATAATTCAGTTTCTAATAACGCCACATACAAAGACGCATTTCATTAAAGTCTTTGGTTGTTGTTCTACAAAAGTCAGCACGATAGCTTGTATCTTCGCGCAGCAGTTTATTATGCTGTTTTTGCGCTGGACTGTCATAAGCTCCACACATACCTGCAATCCAAAATATGATTGCCATTGCACCGATAATACTACTAAGTTTGTCAGACATTGTTTTGCAAAAGATAAAGTTTTATTTAAAAGCAATATTCTGGTTTCAATTAAAGAAAGCCCCTAACCTTAAATTAATACTATCATTCCCTAGAAACGCTTTAAGATAAGCATTTTTTTGTGCGTAGCCAATCACTCCATAAGCTTGGCTAGGTTCGCTAAAATTGACAGCAGCCCCTAACAATATGAAACTGTCACCTTGGGACACAGGAATTGCGTAAGTTAAATCAACTTGATTTAGGAATGAAAATTCTGTTGTTGTTGAACCAGAACAACTCGCATTTGAAGCAAATCTTCCAGTCGAATTGTTGCGGCAACGTGATTGCCCATTGCTGAATGTTTGGCGAGAATATCCTCGATTTTGTAAGCCTGCAAAAGAGACGTTTACAACATCTAAAGATACTGCAAGATTTTGATACTTTACAGCAGCCACTCCCGTGATATCCGTATTGTCAAATTTAAAGCCTGTGGTGCCAATAGCAAAGCCAGTATTCAGAATTGGTGATTCCTGAGCAACAACTTTGTTGGTGAATAATAAATTAAGGCCTAATAATATCCCTGCTACAATTCCTGGTTTTAGTCTCTTCACAATCATTATCTGTTGAATTTAATAAATGGTGCTGACTATCTATTCAACAGATTCAAACTACAATCAGGATATTTTTAGAGAAAAAGAAACCGACTAGAACCTAGTCGGTTTCTTTTTTGATGCACTTAATTTTTGATACATGTTAACTAGCCTGTGCTAATCTACCAGCGATCTCTACGTTAATCTTGAGCATCTCTAGTTTGCTCAATCGATCAAGCATATCAACCACTTGCTTAAAGTCCGCATCATTATCAGAACTCTCGTTTAACATTTTCATCAACTCCCATTCAGCAATTGCCAATGTACTGGCAATCTTTTTAATGTTTTTGGTATCAGCAGTTGTTTTCGCTGATTCCCAAGAGTTGAGAGTAGCATGAGTCACACCAATCCTTCTGGCAAATTCCCGTTGACTCCACCCACGCTCTTGGCGAGTTTGTTTCAAAAAATTAGCTAAAACGCGACGTTGTTTATCTTCCGATGTGTTCATTTTATTGATTATTTCCTTGCCTGAGTTTCAAACTCTAGCTGCTTTACTACAAGAAAAGCCCCTAAATACATATTATCGCCATATTCCCGTACTGTCAATTATACGGAAATATGGCAAAGTGATATAGTTGACATAGTTAGGGAGCCACGTTAATATGACTTACATACCCCTACGCTAAATCAATGGCAACCAAAAAAACCACTCTGGTACTAGATACAATAGTTGCCAAGCATCTCAGAGTATATGCTTGCAAGCAAGACAGGTCAATGTCGGATATTACTCAGGAGGCTTTAAACAATTTTTTCGCTCTCTCGTGTCCTGAGTGGCAGAAAGATTATATCATTTTGGAAGATGTGAAGTCAGGGCGATCTAAAAAATAGACGTTAAATATTTTTGATCGCACCATGCGACCCCAACCCCCAACCCCTTAAACCCCATGCTTAACCTATTTTCCTCCGGTACCAAATACCAAAAGATCGCCCGTCAAAACAACTGCAACCTAGTCGAGTCCAACGGCTACTGGCACCTCTACCAAGACGGTACCCTCGTAGCCCGCGAACAACACCCCTGGAACGCCATTCAATTTCTGACTAAATAAATAAATGAACACCAAACCACCACAAACTCCCATGCCCACCGCCGCCGAGTGGGAAGCCTTCGAGGCTTACCGCCAACGAATCAAACTCCAACTCTTATTAGCCAGAGGTTAACCAATGCAACTAACACTATCCGACGACATCAAACAAGAAATCGCTATCGATCTCGCTGGTAAATGTACCGCCAGCATCCGAGCGACTGCCACGATGTTCGGTGTCAAATCTCAAACGCTAGATATCCATTTCAAGGTGCAAGGATCTTTGCCATCACTACTCACTCAAAACTTGATATCACAAGGGTTTGACCCCGCCAGTTTCTCAAAGAATGGAGTACCTGATGTAGCCCTCCCCGTGATCGCGTTTTATTACGCAGTTGAAGCAGGCAGACGCTGCACCAAAGAAGCAAAAGCTGTCCTTCAATTATTCGCCACCATCGGAGCGCGGAAATGTCTGCAACAGGTCAAAGGATGGTCGCAGGTTGCACCAGCCGGAAAACCGACCGCCTTCTTGATGCCGGAAATTACCAAACCCGTCCTCGCGATCAAACTGGTTAACCAGCAAGCAGTCAAAACAGGCTTGCAACATCAGCTAGTGTTTCGCGAAGCCTACGCCGAATTGAATTATCGATTTGGTTACAACATCAACACCAAAAAGTGCAAAGGTACCAAACTTGCACGGATTGAAGAAGACGGGCAACTCGACAACCTGATCGCGATTATGCAAATGCTCTGGACACCTAATCAACCAACTATTTAACTTACAGCCATGCTGATCAGAATTCAACGCAGAGAAAACGAGAACGCATCGATCGTCATCAACTCCAACGACATCTTGTCTATACGTTCATTCGATCGACCAAGGAATGATATCCCCGATTTCAGAATCTACCTTTTTTCGACAATCCATCCAATCGAGATCGATGCCATGCAATTTATCGAGCTAACCCATTTACTCGAAATTCCCTACATTCAACTACCAGAAATCTAGTAATCCGATCCGAATAATCCCGCCCTGCATCCACCACCACCCACCCCTCCCCAACCAAAACCAATGCTAGCCCTAATCAAAATCGCCGGAAACAAAGCCTCAATCCTATTCAGAATCAAAGACATCACCCGCATCACCCCCATCCTCCTGGACGGCAAACTCGACTGCTATGGCTTGGATCTCACCTGCGAACCCCACCGGATCAAACTCTCCCCCGCCCAGTTTGACAGACTCATCCCCTTCCTCAGCTACGTCGATCTCAGCCGCGACTTAGAAGAGGAACTAACTGCGCCACTAGAGGAAGAAGACTTCGATCGAACCATCAGCGATTTACTCGACATGGCAATTGAATCCCAACCCTCTACCCCCAACCCTTGGTTATTAGTCAAAAAATGAATAATAGTACCCTGCTCAATTGCCGCTTGGAGAAAACCCCCGCTGGCTGGTACCTCACCTTCCCCCAGAATCTCCAAGCTGGCTTAGTGCTATTCGATGCCAGCGAACAAATCGAATTTCTTACCAGTTGTGGCATCCCCGCTGTCGATAGCGACCTCGATCGAATCTTCCGCATGTTTCAAGTCCATCAATGTCCAGCCATCTGGTACGACAGAGCCTGCAAAGTTAACGACCCCTTTTAACCATGCCAGACCCAGTATTTGCCCACAACGTCACCAAGCCACTCCAAGCCAAACGCGACAAGCTAGTCGAGATTGTCAAAGCCAATCCAGGCATGACCAAGACGGAGATCGGCAAGAGATATTTTGGAGTTGAGAAACTTAATTCCACTCAGAAGAAAAGTATCTCAAATATGATCCTCAACTGCTGCATCAACAACCGAATTAAATACATCGACATCGACAAATATGAATAGCATTTTTAACTTTTTCTTCAAGCCCAAGCAGCCTCCTGAGCCAGTACCTGCTGTTAGAACAACCCAAACACCCTATGAACTAGTTCTTCTAGACAAGCAGCTAGAATCGGCTACCGAAGACCACGCTAAATGGGCAACTAAATACTACCTTCAACTGATTCTAGATGGCTTACCAAGTACCACCGCCGCCAAGCAAACCTCGTTTAAATTCTTCGGGAGCTACCGTGAATAACCTGACATCAGAACAATTACAAGCGATCGAGCAATACGCGATTAAGCTAACCGAAATCGATGACCCACAGACATTGCGTCGTCACGCAGTCAAAAACTACCGTCAAAACCTGATCATGCACAACACCTACCGCAACATCATCAATCACCACCTGTTGATTGAGAGCGAATATATTCGCAGCATCACCGAGTAATCACAGGGTGCATCTACCAGTCCTTAGCTCTTAAAACCAATGATGAAGCCAGTAATTGGGTTTGTCCCAACCACGATTCGATACCCAGTCTATGTCTACACCGAGCTACAGTTACCCCCCCCCATACGAATTCATCACTCGCACAGAAGTTCTCGCCACCCACAGAGACAAGCAATCCAGAGAAAGAGTCGCCCTCAACAAATATAGATTTCAATCGCATCTGTGCGCGGTGCATCTAATTGCCCAGCTCTGCTACATGGGTGCCCACTATGTCCTAATCCAGCCGTTTAAATAATCTACCTTCGATCTATTGTTATGTACGCATCTATCTCCGATCTCGCTGGCAAACCTGGATTCCCCGCTTCATACAACGCTACTAAAAAGTACCTGGAATCCAGAGGTTGTACTCGGAGATTAAAACCCAAAGGCAAAGGCGTAGAGTATCTAGTAGGGCTGGACTTAATCAAAGATATTGATAGTCGTCCTACCCCAACCAAAAATTACTACTCAGTCGAAATCCTGTTCGAGAAGCTGCAAGGTAAGCCAGGTATTCCCCAGACAATATCAGGACTGCGAAGGAGGATCAAAGCCGAGGAGTGGGAGAGCCGCAAGCGTGAGGGCAAAGGTGGTGGGCTAGAATATCTAGCACCGAAAGATTTGTTCATCGAAAAGCCCAAACTATCTCTAGTTCCAGACATTCACCTACCGCCTCCAATTGATATTACCGTTGGCGCAGATCGTAAAGCTTATCGACTAGCGATCGTCAAACAGTGTTCTCAATGGTGCGACGAAAACGGAATTAAAATCGGTCATCGTCAAGGCGATGGCTACTGGTATGGAATTGAACAGTTTTGCAAAGCTTACAACAGTCAAAACTCAAACCAGCTATGTGTTCGTACCGTCTCGCGCTGGTGGCAGATTGCGATTCAGAAGCAATCACCCGATGAGTTAGCTGGCAAGCAAGGTCAGCACCTTAAAGGTCGTACTTTAATCGACTCACAGCCAGCAGTTTACAAAGTTTGCTTGGCATGGGTACTCAAGCGTCCATCTCAGATCCAATGGCAGCTACAGCAACAATTTGCCAACAATCCAGAGATTAGAATCCCCTCCTACCAATCGATCGTTCGGTGGCGCGATCGATGGATCTTGCATAATCGTCCTGGATACGTCTACGCCAAGGAAGGTAAGACAGCCTATGGCAGCAAGGTTCGTCCAGCTTGGGGTACCCACGACAGGGACATGGATTATGCCAACCAGAAATGGGAGATGGATGGTACCAAAGTTAACGCCTTGGTCAAAGGTGGTAAGCGTCACACAATCATGGTTTTCATTGACTGCTTTTCACGTCGTGTAGTTACCCAAATTGTCGATAGCTCTAGCGCACATGCCGCTGCAATCGGACTGCACAAGGCAATGATGAAAATGGGCTGTCCTGAGATGATTAGCACCGATAACGGCTCTGAGTTTAAGAATACTCAAATTGAAGAAGCCTTACTATCGATCGGCGTAGTTCTCCACTTCTGCAATCCTGGTCAACCCCAAGAGAAACCATTAGTCGAACGGGTGCATGGAACCATCGCTACCCAGTTATTCGAGCTACTACCAGGATCGATCGGGCACAGTGTCGCCGAACGTAAACGCCTTGAAGAAACTAGTCTCAAAAACGATGAGGAATGGTTGTCAAAAGAAGAATTAGAACAGCATCTAGCCGCTTGGGAAGCTTACTATAATTCTCACCGCCACAGCACCATCGGCATGTCTCCAATGGAAAAATGGGCGACATCGACTCAGCCGATTACTAAATTCAGTCAAGCTGATTCTGACGCGCTGATGGAGCGGATGACGCGCAAAACCGAAGAACGTACTGTCCAAATGAAAGGGATTGAAGCGCGGAATCAATGGTGGTATGACATGGCTGGGGACATTGCCCCACTTGTCGGTCGGAGACTGCGGATCTCAATTAATCCCGAACAAACTGAAATGCGGGTATGGGATGAAGATAAATTTATTGCGATCGCCAGACCGGATAAATCCTACAGCACTGAGGATCGACACACCGCGAAAGTCAATGCCAAGCGAAAAGTCAACGAAGCTAAAAATCAAAGCATCAAAGACATGACACAAGCCAACAAAGAAGTCGAGATCCTTACTTATATTGATGTCACGCCAAAGGATAAGGTTACGCCCATCAGCAAAAATAAAAAAGTCGAACCTGAAGTACTCGCAGAATCACGCAGCGCGATCGAGAAGATCGAGGCTGACAAATTAGCAGACCAGCAGCAACAGGAGCGACGAGCTAAACAGCAAGCGGCTGTGGGTGAGGAGTATTTTGACAAGATGAAGCGAATCTACCTATTGGTAGAGGCGAATCAGGCAGACCAGGCGCAGCTTAACTGGTTTAATCACCAAATCGAAAACCATCCGCTTGGTAAAAGCACACTTGCAAATGTGCTTGACAGTCTAGAAGTTGAGCGATCTGCTTAATTATCCCGTCCTGAGCATGACGTTAAAAGGCTCGGAACCCTTTGATAAAGTCATTAGTGTTCAGGATTGCATCTACCTTTACTACCAAATAAATAGACTCGAACTCACGTCCGAGTCCAATCAAAAAACACCTCAACAGATTAACTCAGAACATGACTCAACTAGCAACTCATGAACTACCACAATCGATTATCAAAGAGCTACGGGTCGATTCCGAAGGCAAGGGGTCTGTTTCTCGGCGCGGATTGGCTCGGATGTGTGGCATTAACCACCAAATTTGGGGAAGAAAGGGTGGTAGCAAATTCACGCCAAAAGTCGATAAGTACCTTGTCTTGCTTGGCTACGACATATCACAAATTGATCAAGACATGTCGATTGACTGCCTGTTGGCATGTGACGTGATCAGCTTTTATGCGGTAGAAGAACAAATTTTAGCAGCTCAAGAAGTTACCAAGGTATTAGTACTACAAGGGATGAGGTCGGAAGACAAAACCCTAGTATCATCGCCTATTATTCAAAAGAAAAAGCAAAAAGCAGATTTATCGCCAAAAGGATTTGTGTATGCAGTGAAGCTTGATGGATGTATCAAGGTTGGATTTTCAAAAGATGTTGAGCAGCGGCTAAAAGCTTACAGGACAGGGTCTTTCTCTGTCGAATTAATATATACAGCAATTGCGACGCAAAACGAAGAACGTCAATTTCACAAAAAATACAATAGTAATCAAGAAAAGTACGACCTAGAAGCAATCAGTGAATTATTCAAGCTGCTGCGTCAAACGTTCGGCTGCCACGACCCAATTTTACTTTAAGAGTACTGCACCACATGCAGGGAGCCGCAACTCTCGACCAGCTTCGCGTCGCTCTCACTCAAGCCTGTACCGGACAATACCAACTTGTATTGCTTTAACTCATGTCTGCTCCAAAGTGCCTACTGCTTGCTGTAGCTCTAATCCTCGTGACCTCACTATGGGCTGCATCTACCATCTACTCGATCGATACCGAAATTAATAAAAATGAGACAAATCACCATCAAGACTAGCGCCATCGCTGAAACGCTCCAAATTCTCAACTTCCTCCGCACCCAAGACGGCGAACAAATGGCATGGGTGGTCGGTGCGCCTGGGAGTGGCAAAACTACCACCGCCGAATATTTGGCTCTCCAGTATCAGGGTGTCTACTATCGGATGCTAACTAATCAAGGTCAGTTCGGATTAGTTAAAGGGCTGCTCAAGTCGATCGATAACAACACTTGCCGCTCTGGGGCTGAGGGGATGGTAAAGCTGATTGGGATGTGTCGGGATAAACAACTCGCGCTATTTATTGACGAGGGCGAAAAATTGACTTATACCCACCTGGAAACCCTCCGAGACATCCATGATGGCGCGGGTGTTCCGGTCTTCATCTTTGGTACCAAAATCCATGACAACTTGCACGAACATCCCCAGTTGTGCGATCGAACTCACTTTCACCGCCTCAGCTTACCCACCGTCCAAGATGCCAAGGCAATTTCTAAACGAGTCGGAACTGAGAAATTCCCCATCTCGATCGCTGATGACCTGCTCGAACTGATCCATCGCAACTCAACTATGCTCCGCCAAATTAAACGCAGCCTAGCCTACATCGAAGCCGAAGCCATGTCTAATCAGTGGAGCGTTGTCGATGCTGCTACGTGGGGCGATCGTCCCTTGTTGCCCGATTTGTACTCGATGCCAGACGAACGGGTTCGCATCAAAACGAAGTAATCAGAATTTGCATCTACTACCAAATTTACCAACTTAATCAATCATGTCATTAACAATCGATGAATTGAAAGAATACGCTCAAGGAAATTTTGGCGCATTGTCCTTCTTAGTTGCATTAGCTGATAATCCAAGATCGCAAACTATTTTGGATGTTTTAAAAAAGGCTACCACGATCAGAGGATCAAACATTTGGGTATTGTATTCAGATTTAGCTAATAAAGACATAGCTATTCTTGAAAAACTATGTCTCAACACTCCGATTGAAATATTAGAGGATGCCTGTTCTCGCCAAGATTATTCAGGATGTGCATTGGTTGAAAGGTTTAAATAATCAGAATTGCATCTACCAGGAAATTTACCTTTTCTTGTCAGAAAAATCCGCGCCAAGCTTGGAAACGCATATCAGAAGCATATCTTGAGTGCGTCACAAAAACGGACACAGTGGAACTAGGCATTGGCAAAGCCAAAAAACTCACCCCTGTTGCTAGCTAATATGTCCTATTTCCGCCTCCGTTATTCGATCGATTGGCAAACAAATAAATTCACACCCCCTAGACCAAATATTAATTATGCCCCTCCAACCAGAAGCCCTCGAACTCTTGACCAGGATTGCCCGCTCCTTAGAAAGCCAGAATGGAAACCTACCCCCAGCAACGGGACTAATCGACCTACCCCGCGTCCAATATATTTACGTCGGTCGTGAGGGTGGAAAAGAAGATAATTCCTGTTGGTATCGCCGTAAGGATGAGCAAAATATTCTCGTTCATGCTGATGGTCTAGCAGGGCAGTTGATCGGGCTAGAATCGCACACTACCACCTACAAGGATGAAGATAAAATTAAGCTCCGAATCTTGATGCGCTGTGGTTCCCAAACCTATTGTATTCAATCAGGCATGAGTAGCGTATTTAGTCGTGGTGTATTACTGGGATTGAAAGAGATCGATCATAATCAGTCGCCAATCACCATCGCAGTCAGACCTAGTAAGGAAGAGGAGAAAGTTGTATTTGGGAGCGTATACCTGAATCAGCAACCGATTAAAACTACTTGGGATAAATCGATCGATTGCCTAGCTCTCTTCCAACAGATCTGCCAGAAGTTCGGCTTTTCGACAGAAACACAAGCAGCTCCAATTGCTCAACTTCCTCGACAATCTACTCGCAAGCAATTAGAGAATGATTTCTTTCAAGTCTTCACAGTTCTCCAACGGCATGGAGTCACCAAAGAAGACATGCAAGGATCGGCTAAAAGTTTATTCCCTAGCTTTACAACTACAGCAAATATGAGCGATGAAGATCTGGAAAAATTCATCACTCATCTAACTTCCTGGGCTGATAGTTTCCCGCCACATTTTTAGAATCAATGCATCTACTTTCAATCAATCAAATTAATAACAATGGCAGAATTAGAACTTAAACAGATTAATCGATCGGGTGGAACTCAAATCCGTGCAGCATACGACAGGGCCACAATCGATCGATACAAAGATCTTCATGAATCCGACTCCAAGCTGCCACCAATTATCGTATTTTATGACGGGACAGACTATTGGCTTGCTGATGGTTTCCACCGTTTACAAGCCAAGATGGAAACGTGGGTAACCACTGGAGAGCGGACGATCGATTGTGATATCCGCAGTGGCACTCAACGAAACGCGATCGAATATGCTTTGTCAGCTAATGCCGATCATGGCTTGCCTCGCAGTGGTGAAGATATTCGGAGAGCAATTTTCAGATGTTTAGACGATGCCGAATGGTCGCAATTGAGCAATATCAAAATTGCCAAATTATGCGGCTGTTCTGAGTCGATGGTTCGCAAGGTCAAAGGTGAAAGAGAGGAACCCTCGCATAGTGCGAATGAGGAACAACCAACTAGTGAACCCCGCCCAATTCTTCAACCAGTTGCACCATCTAAACCACCACTCCAACCCATCAAAATCGACCCTGAAGATGCAGAGATTGGCGATGTGTTGGCTGATAAGCAGTCAAAGATTATAGAGCCTGTGGAGCTTATCCCAGACTGTGAATTCAAGGTAGGTGACAGGGTACTAGATGCGG
Source organism: Chamaesiphon sp. GL140_3_metabinner_129_sub (assembly GCA_025358725.1). Taxonomy (GTDB): domain Bacteria; phylum Cyanobacteriota; class Cyanobacteriia; order Cyanobacteriales; family Chamaesiphonaceae; genus Chamaesiphon. Next base: position 33,899 of record JANYIT010000178.1, on the reverse strand, counting down.
AGGATCGATCGGGTACAGTAACAAATTTTTTCCGGCAAGGTGCAGGCTGGTATCTCAACATCAAGCTCGACTCTGGCTACGACCAAAAGGGCGCGACTGAACTGTATCGACTCGAACCAAAACTTGAAGACAAATGGGCATCATTTTATATCCTAGTCAAGCCAGAACTCAATAATTCAGTTGCCACTTACACCAAGAAAAGTGGCTATCAATATACGCAACTAGAGAATGCAATCGGTCGTGATTTGGTGATGAGCAAAATGAAATCAGCAGTTCAATCGATCGCCGATCGAGAGGGTGGTGTTGTCAAAAAAATGATCATTAGTATGGAGGATTGCTAGGTGGAGGCAATTGACAATGTTTGACTTCTATTGGGAAATATTTTTTGATACTTTAGGATTTTTGTAAATGGTTAAGTACACCGTGTCCAAACAACTAATCTCTAGCAAGCGTGTTGCCAAGAGATCGATCGCCAAAGCCACCGAGCAATATTCAGACAAGTTAACTCTTATCGATCCGATCGACTATCCAAACATCCCAATCAGAGAGAACCTAATCGAAGTCTGGATTAGTAAGAAATATCTCGTGCAGATCTATGCTGCCCAACCTGGGATTATCCGCATATCAGTTAACAAAACTTCCCTCCAAGGTGTTGGGTTTAGGAAAGATGGGAATATGGCATGGGCAGAAATTAGTTGGGAAGAATTGCAAGATATTAAAAACACTGTCGGGTTTACAGATCATTGCGCTGTAGAGGTATTTCCACCTGATGAATTAGTTGTCAATGTTGCTAACATGCGCCATCTTTGGGTATTGGCAGATTGTCCTAAATTCGTTTGGGGTGCTGATTTATGAGACAACATCAACCGCAATGGCAGCAAAACGATCTTCAATTAGATCGACTCAATAAAAGCCAATTAGCAAAGCTGCTAGGAGTTAAAGTAGCGCGAGTTCAATACTGGTTCACGAAAGGATTGATATTTACTCCAGGTGCAACACCAAGTTCGAGTACTGTCGTCAAGCTTAGTGACTTTGCAACTTGGGCTAAATCAAATGTAAGACGACTCCATTCGATCGATCGAGACTTGCTAGCCTATGCAACTGGAGATAAAGAATTAGCCGATCGAGCTGCTGCACTACGTCCCTATCGTTGTCCAGTAATTAATATCACCACTGGCAAGAGATATGCAGGGATAGAAGATGCTGCTAAATCTAATTTTATTAGCGGTGGAGCCTTGAGCCTTGCTCTCAAGCAAGGTCGAAAATGTGGTGGGTTCGAGTGGCGATTTGAGGTACCAGCATAGTGGTAAATTTCCGAACTGAAAATTTCATCCTACCGCAAAACATCGAGATTGAAGAAGGTATTCTGGGTGGGATTTTATTAGACCCAGAAGCGATCGGGCGGGTATTAGAACTACTTACCCCCGAAGCATTCTACATTCCCGCTCACGCCGAAATCTACCGCGCTGCCCTAGCTCTCAACAGTCAAGGCAAACCGATCGATCTCATGACCATCACCGATTACCTTACCGACCAAAAGCAGTTGGAGAAAATCGGTGGGCAAGCCAAACTAATCCAACTACTGGAGAGAACAGTCAGTGCGGTTAACATTGACTCTCTCGCAGCAGTGATCGCAGAGAAATACACCAGGCGGCAATTAATCGCAGCGGGGAATAAAATCACCGCCCAAGGCTACGATACCGTCAGTAAGATTGAGGAATCGCTCGATCGATCCGAACAAGCCATCTACAACATCTCCGCCAATCGATCGGGTACCAAGCTTACGACCCTGTCCTCAGCTCTAGCCATCACAGCTAAGGAAATCGACGAGCGGCGGACTACTCTTTCCCCGCCAGGGCTAACCTGCGATTTCCTGGATTTGGATGGGATGACAGGTGGTTTTAGTCGATCGGATCTCATCATTCTTGCTGGCAGGCCGTCAATGGGGAAGTCGGCTATGGCTTTCCAGGTCGCTCACAACATTGCTCGAAAGCATCAATTACCCGTGCTGATATTCAGTATGGAGATGTCCAAAGAACAGATCGTCCAGCGGTTTATTGCTTGTGAAGCGGGGGTTGATAGCAATCGACTTCGAGCGGGACGAATTAGTGATATTGAGTGGAGTAGCGTGCTGGGTTCGATCGATCGAATGAATCAGCTCCCAATCTATATCGATGACACTAGCGATATCAGCGTGGCGGGGATGAGGGCGCAAGCCAGACGAGCTTGCGCCGAAACGGGTAAACCCTTGGGGCTAATTCTACTCGACTACATCCAGTTGATGGGCAACGGTAATAGCGATAATCGGGTTGAGGAGCTAGATAAAATTGCGCGTGGGCTAAAAGGGTTGGCGAAGGAATTTACGGTACCTCTAATCGCCTTGTCGCAGCTCAGTAGAGGTGTTGAATCCCGTAACGATAAACGCCCGATGATGTCGGACTTGCGATCGAGTGGTGCGATCGAGCAAACAGCCGATATCGTGATTATGCTCTACCGAGAAAGTTACTATAATCCCAATTCGATTAACAAGGAGACGGAGTTGATTATTAATAAGAATCGGAATGGTGCAGTTGGAACAGTCAAAATGATGTTTGAACCTGGACTGACCAAATTCAAAAACATCGCTAGGTTTTAGAGAAAAAGAGGGGGTCGCATAGTGCGACCCCCTCTTTCTCAGACGGCATTGTTAGCAATATAATTTAACATTCAGAAAAATTAAATCGACTCATAATGTAATAAGCCCCTCGCGAGTGAGTGCGAACAACACTCGATCTCCAGGGGCAGTAAAACCTAAAAACACTAGGATTCACATTTTGAATAATATCACTTTAGCCGCTCAAAGCGGTAGTTCTCCGTTCGATTCCATAGGTCGAGTCGAAAATGGTTGGGAATTTTGGTTCGCACGAGAACTGATGCCAATGCTAGGCTATCAACGTTGGGAAAATTTCGCCAGAACGATCCGAAAGGCAATTCGTTCTTGCGAAAATGTAGGAAACTCAGTCACAGAGAACTTTTGCGTGATACTGCGAAATACAGACGGGCGTAATTCAGAAGACTATCGCCTATCTCGACATGCTTGCTATTTAGCTAGACAGACGGGAATCCCCACACCATAGCGTACCCGCTTGGTGTGGGATGAAAGGCGCGTGAGATGAGGATTCCACCCGCTCACAAGGCACGTAGCATTAGCAAGTGGGCGATGAGCGGGTGGATGACGAGCCGAACAAATCCCATGATTGTCCATTGGCTTATTTTGTATTATCATGGTTCTAGTAACTGCGATAAATAACATTGTGTTGAAGGCGGTCAAAGTCAGAATCTATCCAAGCACTGAGCAACAAAGTCATTTGGCGCAAGCCTTTGGCTGTGTTCGCTTTGTTTGGAATCAATCTCTGGCTACGATGTCCCAGACCTACAAAGAGACTGGGAAAGGTATCTCTGCCTTCACGATGAAGAAACAGATTCCAGTATGGAAAACTGAGTATGAATGGCTCAAACAGTGTTACTCGCAATGTCTCCAATCGTCCGTGCTGAATCTGTCTCAAGCGTTTATCAACTTCTTTGATGGCAGAACAGGGTATCCAACCTTTAAAAAACGTCAGGGCAGACAATCGATGCAGTATCCTCAGAACGTTAAAATTCTGAGCAATGCTGAAATTAAATTCCCTGGTAATCTTGGAATTGTTAAGGCTAAAATTCATCGTGATTGCGCGGGTATATTAAGGACTGTGACGGTATCTAGAATGCCTGATGGTCGTTATTATGCCTCGCTATTGATGGATGATGGGAGCGAAAATCCAGCCAGTAACGAAGATGGAAAAGCCATTGGCATTGACCTTGGCTTACTTGATTTTGTAGTTACATCGGATGGATCTAAATACCAGAACCCTCGACACCTCAAGAAGCATGAGCGCAATCTCAAACGTAAGCAGCGTAAGTTATCTAGAAAAAAGGATAAAACTACTAACAGACGACGTAAGGCTAAACTAGCTGTAGCCAGAGTCCATGCAAGAATAGCTAGGGTACGTGAAGATTTTCGACACAAACTATCCCGTAAGATAGTTAACGAAAACCAAGTTATTGTGGTCGAGAATCTGGCAGTAAAGAACATGGTGAAAAATCATTGTTTGGCTAAGTCCATCAGTGATGCTGGCTGGGGAATGTTCTGCACTATGCTCAAATACAAAGCAGAAACAGAAGGCAAAGTCTATCTAGAAGTAGGTCGATTCTTTCCGTCATCTCATTTGTGTTCTAATACATTACTGTCGTTGCCAAAGATGGATCTATCGGTGCGTGAATTTGATTGCCCCCACTGCGGGAAGCGACACGACCGAGACATCAATGCAGCTATCAACATCAGAGATGAAGGCTTACGGTTATTGACGTTGGGAACCAGCGTTACTGCCAAGGGAGGCAATGTAAGACCAAAACAGTATGGGCGTAAGTCTACTGCTGTGGAGGCTGTTGCCCTTGAACTTGGAAGCCCCCCTCATACTGGTACTCCAGTTGAGGGCGGGTAGTTCACTGCAAAGAGAACTCGGCAAACTTCAGCCCCAACCATCAGCACTCGAACAGCGACTAGATCAGCATGAATGCGAGATCGGTCGCATCTTCAAACCAGATGGTCAGTTCTTCTCAATTAGAGGTTGGGCAAACCATCGCAAAGTTAAAATCAACATCAAAGAAGCCTCGAACTACGGGCGAGTTGCTAGCCGCCTATCAAAAGAAGCTGGAATTTCTACCGACAAGGTACCAGATCCTCGGTATGGATCAGTTAAGGTCTATCACGAATCAATCCTGATTCAGATTATTCCCTAGCTAGCTTCCCACCAATTAAAAGGCGATCGATCTAACCAGGATCGATCGCTTTTTGGTGCATTTTCACACACTAGAACCAACCCACCCCAACAAGCAATAATCAACCATCCCGATTTATCCCAATCGCTTGTTTACCACACCACCCATCCTCAAACGGATCTGGAATGCCATCAGCAGTGTCTTTCAGACCGAGACACCAGGGCAAATTCGTCCCGTCTCCTACTACACAGTTGGTACCGACCAGTCAGACATTGGGCGTAACTTCGATTTAGAAATTCGCGAGCCGATCGTCCGCTCCCCCGACATTGCCCGACCACTGGCAGAAATGATCGAATTTTGTCCAGAGGCCAGCGCAGCAATTATCGAAATTCGTGGCTCGGTACTCAGTAGTGATGATGGGGATGACATGGGATTTACCATCGCCGATGAAGTAGCGACGGGGGTAAATGTTGAACCAGAAATCAAGAAGATCCTCGATCGAGTGGTAGATGAAGTACTAGGTGGTACGAACTCCGAACTAGCGATCGAACGAATGCTCGAATGGGGAGACGCATTTGCGGGGATTGGTGTGAATACCAGATTGATGCAGATCGATCGAATCGTCTACCTGCCTACCTGGGAGATGTTCCGAATCGAAGACAATCAATCGCGGCTGCTGGGATACGAACAGCGCAGATTTCTCACCGACCACCGCGAGTTATTCCACCCCCTGACAATTTGCCATTGGCGGTTTAGACGCAAAATGCTCTACGGTCGATCTTTGTTTGCGGAGTCGGTGAAGGCTAATGATTGGGAACACCTTAAACAGGCAACAGAGGATTTAGCCGCAGCCGCCAGATCGATCGGAATCAATCCCAACGTCCACCGCCTTCCCGATGGCTGCGATGACGAATATGCCACCGCTTATCGCCAACAGTACGAAGAAGCAAAGCGACGCGGTACGGTGACAGATTTTTATCTGATGCCTACTGCTGATGTCGCAAAGGTGGGGAACCTCAACCCCGACCTCACTGCCCTAGCAAATACCGTCCTACTGTGGCGACAACGGATCGCCATGTCCTCGCGGGTACCGAATTACCTACTAGGGATTCACAACGCAGGGGCAAAAGACATAGCAGGACAACCCGCCCTTGGTTATGCCCGTTTTATCAACTCCATCCGCCGGAATCTCACCGAGGGTATTCGCCAAATTTGCGATCTGGAATTGGCATTGCGTGGCATCCCCAAAGAGCGATGGCTGTATGCGATCAAATACCCTCGGATTGGTGTAAATCCCTATGGTAAGGCGACTGCTTCAACTGATGACAACAATACTTTAATTGGAACTGAAGATGTCTAACTTAACGTTTCCCAATGAACCACCATTACCACCAGAAACTGAAGTCATCGTCAATGCTGAAACTGTCAGGGAGTCGATCGATGATTGGAAAGCTAATTGTCCCGATCCTGATTTTGTAAATATCCTTAATCCCGAAATTCAATGAGTAACGAACAAGCAACCGCTGAACATTCCTACAGATCGATGGCAATTAGTGCATACAAATCGTATGCCGCGAATACTGGAAACAAAAACTTTAAAGGCGATCCTATGCCTAAGTGGGACGAATTGCCCCTAGGTATTCAGACAGCTTGGGAGGCTGCAACAAGACAGCTTATTTACATTGCTTATCAAGATCCAGAAATAAAGACTTTTCCTGATGAGCAAAAGTGGAGTGGCTGGACTCGTCCGTAAAAACTTCATCCCAAATTGGATTAATGTTAGACCCAAAAGATCGATCGCGTATGACGTTTTATCTTAAAGAACTTCGCGATAAATTTAACCAACACCCCGACTCGCTTTGTATACGCAACGGCATCATTGCGCTAGAAGATCGGCTGGGATTACGTCGATCGTTCTCAGAAGTCGATCCGATTCAATTCATCGACACTTTACAGAAAATTCGCGACATCTAATGCAATTCGTAACTCAAACTAAATTCCCACAACGCGGCAACTGTTTTAGAGCTTGTCTGGCTACATTGCTCAACATCAATATTGATTTCATGCCACCGTTTGAGGAGCAATCTGATAACGTTTGGATACCAGCTAAACAATGGTTATTACACCGAGGCTTAACTCTGTGCAATTATCACAGTTCATTTCCACCAAAGGGCTATAGCATCGCTGTTGGGCAATCGCCTAGAAATCCCAATATTCAACATGCTGTTATTGCTCTAAACGGCGTGCAATATTTCGATCCTCATCCCACTAGATTGGGATTGGAAAAGATCGATCGATATTGGCAGATTGAGGAATTAGCATCACCAAAAACTGATACCAATAATCGACCCTCGTTTAAATTTAAAATTGATACGATCACAATTAAGATAATTAACGAACCAAATCGATTAAGCTCAGATCCTTGGGAGCAAAACTAGGTGATTGAATTTATCTTCGATCGAGCTATACAACGTTACCGCTATGCAGATAGCGGTAAATTCGTAGGGGCAAAAGCGATCGAGAATTTAACCATCAAAGCGATCGTCCAAGTTGAGGGTGATATTACCACAATCACCAATCTATTAATTGAAGGTAAAATCACCGTTGAGACTTGGGAAGATGGTACCCGATCGGCTCTCAAAAACCTTCACACTTGGAACTATTTGCTCGGTGCTGGTGGTGAAAAGCAGATGTCCCAATCTGATTATGGATCCTTAGGCCAGAAGATCAAGCAGGAATATAAATACCTCAGAGGACTAGCCCAAGAGTTAGTCGAGGGCAAAGTTACCGAAGCTCAATTACGAGCGCGGATGGCTCAATATGCCGCCAGTGGAGGGACAACGCATGAACTAGGACGCGCCAAATCTCACCAAAAGGCTGGTTACTTTTGGGAAAAAAGAATCAGGACTAAACTCAATTCCTGCGAGTCTTGTTATCGCTACGCTGAAATGCTCTGGCAACCGATCGCTAGCCTCCCTGAAGCTGGACAAAAATGTGAATGCCGATCTAATTGTGGCTGCTATAAAGTCTTCTCTCGGAATTTAACTAAACCTGGAGATTCGATTCTAGAGCAAGGATTTGGGTGGTTAGGAAAATTACACACTAGAAAATATGGCATTCGACAAACAGACACAGTTAGATTTATTCGCTCAATATCAGTTAGATCGATCGATTCGGCTAAGGAATAAGATTGCTGTTGCTAATCAGGGACTAGTGAGACATATTGCTCACCGACTAGTTAAACAACTAGTCGGTGTTGACTTTGACGATCTGTTCCAGGTTGGTTTTATTGGACTGGTTAGATCGATCGAGCGATTTGATATTGAGCTTGATAATTGTTTTTCTAGCTATGCAGTTCCATATATTCGGGGTGAGATGTTGCATTATCTCAGGGATAAGCACGATTCACTTAAAGTAGGTAGAAAGGTATCTGACTGGATTGGAGCTAGCAAAAGGGCTATTCACAAGTTAATTATTCAGCTCGATCGTAATCCTACAGACCTAGAAATTGCCACTGAGTTAGAAATAGATCTTCAGCGTTGGATTAAGATTAAGAAAGCTCTATTTGAATCCAATCTTGAAAGCTTGAATAAAGTTATTGCCGTTGATGGCGAACGACCTAGAGAAGTGATTGATTTTGTACCCGATCGAGCTGAAGTCGATCGAGCTGATTTGTATGAAACATTGACTGATATATTTATCACGATCGAGCAATTACCGTATGAAGAGAGGATCGCGATCGAATGTTACTATCTTGACAATATGAGTCGCAAAGATACTGCTACAAAAGTTGGCGTTACTCCTATGACAATTACTAGAAGACTAGAAAAAGGTTGTCGTAAGCTTAGAGACCTTTTAGCGGTACGGCTATGAGCATTGTATGTGAATCAAATCTGTCGATCGTTCAATCCGATCAGGGTCGAAATTGACGATCGCATCAACCGACTGCAACTAACCTAATTTCCTCTTTTAACTTAAAAGACCGCTCTCTTAAATCTAAGAGAGCGGTCTTTTCCTTTTTGCACCCTATCAAGATCCAACCCACACCCTTAGCATCAGAGGATCACTAGTTAATCACTCAAAATGCGCCAACCAACTCCAGCCGAATTGGAGATCATTAATTCATTACTACCAGCAGGTGGAGAACCACTAACCGATCGAGACATCATCGTCGAAACGATCGTGGCCACCGATAATCTTATCTCTCGTTCCAAGTCCAAATGGCATAAAGACGCACTTGCTCAACTAGCGGAACTAGCTATTGGCATTTCGTTTACAGCAGACCACGACTGGTCGAATGTTGACAAAACAATGGGCAGGGTTTTTGCAGCAAAAGTCGTAAGGTGCGATTCCGCACCCGCTGACTTACTCGATCGCTGTGGCGAGAAAACTAACAACCTCCAGGCTATTAAGGATGATGGCGGCTATTTCACGCTTGAATTCGATGTTTTCCTCGATCTCAACTCTTCGGCAGCGAGGGCGATTAGGTACGGAATTATAAGTGCGGTGTCTATAGGCGGCTTTGATTATACGGACGTTCATTGTCCACTTTGCAACACGTCGTTTTTTGATAAACAGTGCCCTCACGGAGTGCCGGACTCCTGGTATTGCGAGGATGAAGACATGGCTCCTTATTACGAACGTAAGGACGTTATCGACCTGGGTGAAATATCTGCGGTACTGATCGGGAATATTCCTGGTGCTGGTATCAAGCGCAAGACCTAGTTAGGTGGAAACAGGCAATCCCACACGTTTTTATATTTATGCCAACGGCGATACATTACACGGCGATCGGTCAAAGATAACTCGGCTAATTGTGGGGTAGATACAGGGAAAAAACCAATCTCTAGTTTTATTGAATTTCCTCGATTATTACAATTTTCTTTTTGAGTGACCCACCGACAATTATCGGCAGAGTAGCCTTTGTTATTGTCGCTTCTATCTAGCTGTTTTCCTTCTGGCCTTTCCCCCATGTCCGCATAAAAATTTTCAAAAATTTTCCATCTTTCACAAACCGTAATTCCTCTGCCTCCATATCTGTGCCAGTTGTGATTTTCTGGCCTTGTGCATCTAACAATCATTGATTGCCACGATTTATATGTCGCAGTCTTAGACATTCCATGTCTAAGATTATTATCTCCTGGCTTACAACCACAAGAGGTAGTGTTGCCCGACGTAATATTTCCTTTTTGGTAAGTCTTAATGCTACCACAAATACATTCAGCAACAACTCGAACACGAGTGCTAATTGTCGGTGATTTTCCTAATATTTTTAATTGATATTCCATGAACTCAAAAAGTTGATTTACTTCTTCATTTTACTGCATTGTTATTATCAACAACAACGACATTTTGACGTAAATTCTAACTCGCACCGTGCGATCCTTCCTAGACAATCCCGCACTCTAGAGTCTTTATTCTGCAAAGCCTAAGATTCCAACAGCCTAGCATTTTTATCTAATGTCACCAGAATTACGCGATCGATTATTCACAGCTATCCCAGCCTTAATCGTCCTTCTGAATAAATTTCGGAATCAATCGGTTGAACTCCAAGCGTCCACAGCCACTCAAGCAGCTTTAGTCGCCAGCTTGAACGATCGGATCATTGGACTCGAAACCAAATCAGAAAGCTTGTCCACAGCACTAGTTACCGCTCAAGCAGATACAGCAGCAGCCCTTGCAAACGATCGCGCCGATCAAACTGAGATTGAAGCACAGAAAGCGCAAGTAGCTGAACTCCAAGTTAAATTAACTGAGCTAGATGCTGTGAACAGTCAGAACGAAATTGCTAGCACAGCCGCCAAACAAACAGCCGAAGAAGCACAGATCAAACTAAACTCCCTCACCGCTCAAATCGAAGCTGACGACTCCAAAATCAAGGAATTGATTGATACAGCTCAAACAGCGATCGACATCGTTTAGACCCAACAAATGGCGGTAATTACCGCCATTCTTCAATAGTATCAACCCAACTCTAAAACAAAATGCTAGGATTCTTCACTCTCAACTGTAACGATCCCTGTGCTGGTGGCGGCAAAGACCCAATCGACTATACCTTGCAACTTCAAAGCATCCTCGAATCTAGTCGCGACATCCTCAAAGAAGTTCGTAACCACGAAGTTGAAGCCGATGTCGATCTCGATCCCATAGTTAGTAAAATGACTCAACTATTGGGCGCAATGGATTATGTTGCTCAACGCCAAGATTTAACCACCGAGCAAATTCGCGTCAGTGCTGAATCTCTCCAACAAAAATTTGCAACTTTAGCGAGTTCCATTGAAGGCTTTGAGAGTTCTACCTTACTAGCATTCACTTCTTTGGGTAATGCTTTCAAAGTAGAGTCTGACGAAACTCAAGCTATCCTTAACCAACTCAATACCTCGATCGCCGAGAGCAATAAAGTCACTGAAGTCAAATATTACCAATATATTCTACTGGCTGAAGCGACCGACGTAAGCGCAACTATCACTATCCCAGCCTGCGCGATCGAAATTGCCGCAATTCCCTACACTTGTTACGACTATACGGTCAATGGCAAGCATTACACATCTGGACACCAGTACATGCGTGAGTCTAAATCGATTGGTAATCGCGCCCTTGTCGAAGATGCTCACGAGATTGTAATCCCACCCAAGGCAAAGCTCCATCTCTCTTACACATCGCTGCGTCCAATTGGTGAACCCACCATCGTCGGTGGTGCCCTATCCCCTACTGATGATGCTGCGATTGCAGGATTAGTCGATCGAGCTGAAGCAGCAATGGTTTAGTCTTCACCCAAAATCACAACTACCACTCCTTTAAAATGACAACTCGCACCAAAACCAAAGAACGTCAACGCATCGACAACCTCAACAGAGCCAAAGGTTTTGGTCGAGGAGCCATCAATACCGATAAAGTCGAAACTGAAGAAGTCACTACCGACGAAGAAACCATTGTCAAAAATTGCGATGGTGAGTCTGGCGATGATGGAGAAGAACCAGAAAACAAGCCAGAACCACCAAAGACAGTTTCTCTCACTCAGTCCGAATTAGAGTCCTACGTCAAGACAGCACTCGACAGGGCTAACTCCACTAATCAACTAGAGATTGCCCGTCTCAAAAGTGAATCTGACAAAGCTACCACCGAAGCCAAGAAAGAAGCAGATCGCCTCAAGGTTGAACTAGAAGAACAGAAAGCCAAGCAAGATACCCTCAATGCTGTGTTTGGACAATTTAGTTTAAATGCTCCCAGCACCACTGACAATCGCTCTAGCAATGTCAAAACCACCCGTTCCTCTGAAATGGATGCAAAAGATGCACTCAAAGAGTATCAGCGCATTCTCGATTCTCGCAGCGACACCCCCAATAAAACCTGGGTCAATCCCAAAACAGGTGAAGAGTACGACCAAAAAGACACCTACCAAGCCGATCGATTCTTATCTAGACATCGCGAAAAACTTCGTGATGGCATGGAAGCTTTCGCTCGTAAGAACGGTTTATTACGCGGTCAAGGCGCGGATGCTGCAACTGTTAGAGCAGATATCCCTCCAGCATTTATCGACTATCTCAGTGGCGTAGTTCGTCAAAACCATAGCCCCAAATTCATCTTCCACCAATTTGCAAATAGTAAAATCGAAATTGGAAAAGGTGAAGGTGACGTGATTCAAATTCCCCGCCTACCTTTTGGGCAAACTGGAACTACTCTTGCTGACTGGGACATCACAGGTCTTGGTACCTTAGTTGTTACCGACCAACCAATCACCGCTAGTTCTGTCAGCATTACCCTCAAAGAATATGGGATGGGAAAGAATGCCACGATTCAGCCAATTAGCATCCCTGAATTCATTCTGGCTCGATCGCTCTTAGATCTCGAAGCCGCACTATCTCAAAACTTGGGTCAAAACTACTACGAATTTGAGGATATCGGTCTGCGTAACCTCTGGTTTGGTACTTCTAGAGTCGTCTACAACCGTCTCAACACGATCGAAACCGTACCTGCGAACCTTGTGGCTGGTTCCGGCGGTACGATCACCTTCGCGTTCCTCAATAACCTCTACGCCTATATGTCTGGATTGCAAATTCCAGCATACGAAAATGGCAAGTACGGTATCGTCCTCAACTCAACTGCATTAGCTCAACTCTCTAATGATTTGGCAACGCGCAACCAGTATCTGACCAAAGATAGCATGATGGATATCACCAATATCCTTAATGCTGCTACCAAATCTGACTTGCCTAAGATCGACGGGTACTGTGGTGACATTGCCAACTTCATGATCTTCACAACCAACGCGATTTCCCTGGGAATTGCTGGTACTGTTGGTGTGCGGAATGAGACGTTAGGGGTAGGTATCAGAACAACTCGGACTAACTTTGCTTTTGGTGCTAGCACGATCGCTCGCGTAGCTGGAATGCCAATGTCGATTCGTCGTGACATGAACGATGATTTTGGTCGTCGCAATCGCTATGTCTGGGTCAGTCACGAAGGATTTGGGACTCTTGATGTCGATCCCGTTTTGAATGCTTCGCAACAATTGAGAGTGATCGAAGTTCGTCATGTTGACGTAGCTTTGTAATCTTTCTTGCCCAAAGAATCAGGTTTTTTGGGCACATTGTTCAACCATACACATTTTTTTTCACCCAATGGCAGAAACTAAAGCCGCTCCAGTACCAGAAATAGTTCCAGCTAAGGCTGAAGAACCAAGTATCAATAATAATTTCTACAATCGATTAGGAATTTTGTATTGCTCAAAGTGTGGCGAACGCAAGCGGACGATCAATGGGACGACTCCATTTTGTCCGATCGCTAAACCTAATTGTTCTGGCTTTTCTGCCTAGCCTTTTCCAATCGCAAGATTGTATAAACAGCCGTTCTTGACATTCTATATTTAGTGATGATGGCAGGTATAGACAATGGAGGATTTTCTAGGCTACCTTGCCGATCGAGAATCATTTCCCGATTCCGCTGCTCTTGCTGCCATTTTGCACCTTTCGGAAGTGAAATTGATTGACCACCATAGATCTGTGTGATTTTTACAACTTCCGACTCTGGCAAAATTGCCAATAGCCTTCGATTTTTGTTCCAAAGCTTGTAAATATAAATATTTTCAGAAGGGAACTGTTCACAAATAGCCCTAGCATACTCATCCCCCACTACTTGAGCCAAACCTGATAAACCAGACCCTATCTCATTTTTTGGAATCATCAGAAAGTGCGTTTAAAGGATCGAGACTAACTTAATATTCCCAAAAAAATTATAACCCTTACTAATGCCCGCCGTCAGCCTTTACCCATATCAACAAAAATGGCTGCTTGATAAGTCACGTTTTAAGATTGCCATGTGGTCACGGCAAATCGGCAAAACTTTCGCTACAGATTTAGGCATTGTTGACAACTGCATGGAAGCAGCCAGTCAAGGTAGAAAAGAGCGATGGGTGATTCTGTCCCGTGGAGAGCGGCAAGCCAAAGAATCGATCGAAGAACATGTCAAAGTCCATGCCAAAGCTTACGGCATAACCCTAGACTCCCTAGAGTACGACTACGATGGCGGCGAGACATCCTACAGAGCGATGGATGTCTTTCTGCCTAACGGGAGTAAAATCACTGCCTTACCAGCCAATCCAGACACCGCACGGGGATTTTCTGCCAACGTTTACCTAGATGAGTTCGCCTTTCATAAAGACTCCCGCAAAATCTGGCAAGCACTATTCCCCGTCATCTCCAAAGGTTGGAAACTCCAAGTTAGCTCTACACCCAATGGCAAAAACAATAAGTTCTACGATCTAATTACCAACAAAGACCCCCAATGGTCAAAGCATTTTTGCAATATCCATGAAGCTGTCGCCCAAGGACTCGATCGAGATATCGAAGCCCTTCGCGCTGGATGCGACGACGAGGACACTTGGCAACAGGAGTTTTGCTGTGAGTTTCTAGACGAAGCAACCGCTTGGCTAACCTTCGATCTAATTAACGGAGTTGAGAATGACACCGCAGGACAACCAGACAAGTATCTTGGTGGTGATGTCTATATTGGCGTGGATATTGGACGCAAACAGGATTTATGGGCAGCTTGGGTGTGGGAGAAAGTCGGTGATGTCCTCTGGTGTCGAGAAATTTCCACACTCAAGAATGCTAGCTTTGCCGAACAGGATGAGCGGCTAAATGATCTGATGGTAAATTATCAAGTCAAACGAGTAGCGATGGATGAGACAGGATTGGGCATGAAGCCTGTGGAAGATGCCCAACGCCGCTATGGTAAGTACAAAGTCGAAGGGGTGACTTTCACATCCTCTAGCAAGCAGGAGATGGCAATCCTCGGTAAACAAGCTTTTGAAGATCGCACCGTGCGAATTCCACTGGGAGATCCGATTTTGCGATCGGATCTTCACAAGTTACGAAAGATGGTAACGCCAATGGGAAATGTTCGGTTCGATGCCGATCGAGATAGTTCCGGTCACGCCGATCGAACTTGGGCTTGTTTCCTCGGAATTTATGCAGCGGGGAATCAGAAGCGACTGATACTTCCTCAATTCTCGATCGACAGGCACTAGACAAAACTCGCTTGCCAATCTTTTAGAAACGCTGGTTCGTGCTTCAACTCTAGTACATTGCTGCGTACAACATCGATATGTTTGCACTCAACACCACGAAATTGATGGTTCGGGCAAGAACAATTCCAATTCTTACCGCTCACTGATACAAAATAGCGGTTGTGGGTTATTCCTTGCTTGGGCGCGATCGAATGCACCACAAACTTACCATCAGCGAGGGAGAAGGGAAGCAACATTCGATCGTCTTTCACTTCTCCGCCGAAGACAGCGGCTAGATATAGTACTAGTTGTGGTGCGTTCTTCATCGATCTAGGCTAGTTGCTTCTGGGTTGGTGCTGCTGGTAGTTGGGTTCGATCGAGTTGGGACTGGAATTTTTGGGCTTGTTCAACTAGCACCGGATTGGTTAACATTTGCATTGCACTTTTGATATAGAATTCTTTGGGTGCTTTGTCTGGCCACCTGTTGACCTTGATCGAATACAGCGCACAAATGTAGTGATTCAGCATCGGGGGAAGATTTTTCAACCTTTGATCCAGAGTATCAACTTCTTCTTTTGTTGCTAGTCCGTCGTTACCGTTAAAGCGATCAAAATCAACCTTGTCGGGAGTTACTCGCCAATATATTTCAGATATCAGCAGCCAGATTGTCCAAGCATCAAGATTATAGATATCTAGCGGTTCTAGACTTAGCTGTACTGAAATCGGCTTTTGCTCAAAACCTGCAATTTGATGCAGTGCAGTCCGAATGCCAAGCTTGGCAAACTGCATTAGACGATCAGGATTATATTTTTTGAGTACTACAAGTATTTGATCTTCGTCAAAAAGTGTAACGGTTTTTTTGCCAGTCGCTGTATCGATTTGAGCTTCGTGTAACTCGAAATTACGCAACGCAGCTAAACGCTTAATTGTCGTTGGTGCTTTCTCAGTCATTCTAGCAACACCGCTTAATGATGCAAAGCTATTGCCTTTATTGTCGATAAAAATCTCGATACCATCGTTGTCAAATCGTGTTAAGTTATTCATGCTGACCTTCCTAGAGGTTAGTCCCAGTGGAGCTTTCGGTGCTTGTTACACCTAACTCGCGACTGGGTTTTAATATTTCTATTCTACCAAATTTTTGTGGTATCGCCTCAGCCGATCGATCTACGCAAGCTGCTCAATCGATCGATATTAAAGCTCCTGGTGGCTGAGATGGTTGATGCTCGATCGACAGTCGCCAGACCACCGACAATCGATCGTCCTTAATTATCCCAGATTGAGTCAGGCTATCGAGTATAGCACCGCTGATATTATCCAAATCCCCGCGCTGTTTGCCCCCGATGATAATGGAAATTTCGCAGCGTTCGATCGGTTCCAGGGGTGGGGATTGGGTGCGGAGTTCGCGGATAGCTGATTCTTTCCAGTTGCAGTATTTAAAGGGAAGATAGGCGTGTCCCTTGCTCAGTCGTGGACGCGCTTTGGGTGTGATTTTTCCGGTTAAGTGGTATTTCAAGTAATTTTCGCTTTGATATTAACCTTGATATTAATAATGCAGTTCTCGATCGCAATAGTGCGATCTAAATTAACCGCACCCATTGCAATTAAGTGTAGAGCAATATCCTTGATTGCTTTTTCCCCTCGCTCGATCTCATCATTTAATTCCTTGCACATATTTTCAAGATCTTGGATTTCATTAGTATGTAAAGCGGCTCAAGTATGATGTCTGAGCCGCTTTAGGTTATTTAGTTACATGCCACATCCAAGTTGCTGTTGAGTCGATAAACTTGCAAAGCAATCTGACAAAAGCTTGTTTGCTTCAGCTAGCAGGCGAGGATCGATCCGTTGTCGAGTCTGAATCGATCGCATGAAAAGATCAGACCTTCGTTCAGACAATGAGATAAAAGGGTGTAGATCGATTTTCTTCTGAAACTCCTTCGCCGCATTGATATACTTGGACTTGTTTACAATTTTCTGATGTTCTTTAATTGCATTCTTGGCTAAATTGACAGTAAAGGGGTTTTTAGATTCAAGCGATTTTTGATAACAGTCAGTCTCGATGCAAAATTTGGCATAGAGATAACTGATGACATCTTCAGGCATTTCTATCAAAACTGGGTTGATACCATCCAAAGTTTTGCATAGCTTCAAATTATTCCAACGCATCAACTCTGGATTCCGACGGAAATCGCTGAGATCGGCTAGCTTTGACAGTGTGCGGAAGCTTAGATTGTCTAGATCGATATTACCCGATAGCTCCGATATCACTTGCGAATCCGCTAATGGCTTAGATTGCAGCTTCTTCAACTGTTTCTCGCATTGCAGGAAATATAGACGAACTTCCTTACCTCGTTCTGTGCCAACCATCATCGACCACATTTTAAAGCAATCAACTGTTAATTGAATTTGCTCTTCAGGCGTTCCAAACTGGCTCTCCGTACTCTCCTCTTTAATGAGGAGGTCTACGTCTTCTTCAAATCCACATTCCAACAATGACCTTTTAGCGTTATCCTTTCGAGTAAATCCTAGCCACTGCCAAGCAATATCGAAATTCACAGGAAACTCTTCTTGAGACTTATACAAACCGAAAACCAAATTGGTTGATATTCCTGGTACGATAGACATATTAACTTTTACTGGGTTAGTCACAGAGCCGGATTCAGACTTCTAGATTGAATTCGGCTCTGTCGTGAACATACAATTATTATATCACAATCACTCTTTTCAACCTGATTGTTTTGGCTTAATTGTTGTTGATTAAAAAACTATCCAGTTCTTCTCTCTTCAGAAAAAGATCGTCGTATTATGATTGTAGAATTTTCATAGTTTTACACTACTTGGTTAGTGTTGCGAAATGAAAATAGGCTACAAGCTATACATTAGAGTAGGTAACACTTTCAGCTACTCACGTTATTAGTGGCTGGTGAAAATTGTAAGGATTGTAACTTAAAAGGCTAGATCCTATGTCCCGACTAGTTTTGAGTAGTCCCCCCTCATCCCGCTAACTATTCAGATCTACTTACATTATTAGTGGATAGTCACATTTAGCGCATCAAGACAGCTCCAAAGTTAAGCCGATCGTTCGCTCATCAATAACAGATCCATGACAACCTATAAAATTGGTGGTAGTCTCCCCGCAAATGCGCCTACATACGTTGTGAGACAAGCGGATCGAGACTTGCAGGCATATCTTCAGGCTGGGGAATTTTGTTATATTTTAACCTCTCGCCAAATGGGGAAATCTAGTCTTAAACTGCGAACGATTCAAAGATTGGTGGCTGAGGGTGTAGCTTGTGTCGATATAGATCTCACTGGAGTTGGATCTGCGGGGATTGGTGCGGCGCAATGGTACTATTCGATCGCGGATGAACTAGCCACTGAATTTGAGTTGGAGCCAGAATTAGCAACTTTTTGGCATACTCATCCCCACCTCTCTGATGTCAAAAGATTAGGCAAATTCATCGATGAAATCGTGCTCGATCGCATTTCCGGCAGAATTATTATTTTTGTTGATGAGATTGATAAAGTTCTGAGCTTAGGAACATTTACTGATGATTTCTTTGGACTAATCAGAAAGTATGCCGAACTGCAAGCTAATAGTGCTAAATATCAGCGGTTATCCTTTGTTTTACTAGGAGTCGCAGCACCTACCGATTTAATTAAAGATAAGCAGCGTACTCCGTTTAATATCGGGAGGTCGATCGAGCTAAATGGCTTTAATAAATTAACTGACGATCTATCGCCATTGATCCAGGGTCTTACCGATGTATCTGACCATCCAAACCAGGAAATTGAAGAAGTACTAAACTGGACGGGAGGACAACCTTTTCTGACCCAGAAGTTATGTCAATTAGTAGTAGAATTTCCAGCGATTGCCATCAGCGAGATCGTTAGTACCAAGATCGTTGAGAATTGGAAAGATCGAGATAATCCAGTTCATCTGAGAACGATCGAAGCTCGCTTGCTAGCCAATCGGGAGATATCTAGCTATTTGCTGCAACAATATCGAAATATTATCACATCCGAATCTAGCCTGGGTGCTAATCATAGTCGAGAACAACAAGCACTAAAACTATCAGGATTGATCGTCGAGCGAGATGGCAAGTTACAAGTTTGTAATCAAATCTATACACGGGTGTTCGATCGTGGTTGGATCGATCGAGAGTTGGCGAATATTTGTCCTTATAGTACAGCTCTAACAAATTGGCTAGATAACGGACGACCAGATACATTACTGCTCAGAGGTGATGCCCTAGATGAAGCAATTGTATGGAAAGATTTTCAATGGCAACACAATCAATCAATCGGAATTGATGGTGCGAAATTCATCGACGTTAGCCAAGCTACTAGGACAGATCGAAAGCTAGCTAAAATCAAAAGCAGAATTAGTAAACTCATTAAAATTCTATCCATACTAATTGTCATCGGATCGATCTTATTATTTACATTATTTTGGTTCGATCGTAGCCTCAAAATCTCAGACCAAATTAATCAATTAGACCAGACTAGTAATCAGATAGTTAGACAATATGAATTTGCACCGATCGATACGCTTAAAGCAGCAATTGTTAATGCCAATAAATCTCAAAATATTCAATCATCATCTAGCTCAACATATACAGCCAAGCTAGCTCTACAAAAAATAGTTGATAGCATTCAAGAGATCGATGAAATCAATACACATCAGGAGGGAATTAATGCTGTTAATTTTTGCTCGAACGATCGAATAATTGCCGCTGGAAGTGATGGCACGATTAATCTTTGGGATCGACAAAAACAGCAAGAAGAACAGATAGAAATCGTCACTTTAAAATCAGAAATTAAAATTAATAGTGTGCGCCAATCCAGCTCTAATTGTGAAGATCTTTTTGCTACTGGTAGTAGTGATGGGACGATTGCCCTCTGGCAATGGAATATCAACCAACCCACTAAGTTAGATCGTCCAATTGCTGAAAAAACCAACGCACATACACCAAACGATCTAGATCGTGAAGGTGGAGTAAACAATGTACTCTTAACTGAAGATAAGAGATATATATTCAGTACTGGCAAAACTGATGGCATCCTCACCAAATGGTCGATCGATCTTCAGAACCATCAATTAACACAGGTATGGAGTCACCTCGCTCATGTAAATGGAGTTATGTCTCTAAACATAAATAGTCAAAAAAATCTAATTGGTACTGCGGGAAAAGATGGCACTGCTAAAATTTGGGATTTAGAAGGTAATCTCATTAATACTCTTGCAGGTCACATTGGCTCTGTTAATAGCATTAACTTTAAGCCCATGACATTTCAAGCTTCTCCACTTTATGAAATAGCTACTGGTGGCGATGATGGTACTGTGAGGCTCTGGACTAGTGACGGAAAATATCTCAAATCGATTAATACTCACATTGGCGAAGTTAAAACAGTTAGATTTAGTCCAGATGGCAAGATATTGGCAACAGCATCTGCCAAAGATCCAACCACAAGCAATGGTAGCTCTGTCAGAATTTGGAATCTTGAAAATGGCAAATTAGTTACGGAGTTTAAAGGTCATCAAGGTGCGATCGACAGTATGAGATTTAATCCTAACTTTGATCGAAAAGATGACAACATTCGCCAATTAGCAACCAGCGGTCAACAAGATAGCATGATTCGCATTTGGAAGATCCCAGAAATTATGACTTCAAATAAGCATCGAGATAACATTACTAGTGTCCGCTTCGATCCCGATAATCATAGATATTTTACTACAGCAGGAGATGACGGAAAAATTATCTGGTGGTCTCATCAACTAGGGAAAATACCTCAGCAACAAGATAGTATTGATAAAAAAAATAAGGATGGAAAAGCAGTTGAATTTAAGTCAATTCGGATTGCACCTACTTCTGACAAGACATCGAGACTGATTGCTGCTGGCGATACTAATGGCATGATTAGTTTTTTAAGAATAAAGGACAATAAAATCAAAGAAATTGATTCGTTTAATACAAATCAAGCTGAAATCCAGAGTATCGATTGGCGTTATGATAATAAGTCAGATCGATATCTATTAGCAACAACTGGAGTCAAGGGGGATAGTGTCAGGATTTGGCAACTTGAGATTAGAGATAATAAACTGGTAAATCGAAAATTAATTCACAAACAGGATTTGGAATATTTAAATAAGAAATATTTCGCTCTATCTTTGCGTTTTAGCAAAGATGGTAATAATCTGGCTGTAGGTGCCGAAAAAGGTCGAGTTGCTTTAATCAAAAATGTTAATAATCTACCTGCTGAAAAACCAGTTGTATATAAATTTACTGTTAATAGCGAACGAGATGATAGCAGTAAAGTAGTAATTGGATTTGGTGAAGACGATCGATCTTTGACGATCGTTAGCAAAGAAGGTAAAATCTGGCGATCGAATCTAGACGGTAAAATAATCGAGGGACCGATCGAAACTTATCAAGCTGGGACAGAAAATATTGCAATTAGTGGAGATGCCAATATAGCTACGGGTGGGGCTGGTGCTGCCCTAAAAATTTGGGATCTCGAAGGTCATCAAATTGCTGACTTTAAGGGATATTGGGGTACGATCAGAAGCATCAACTTTAGCAAAGATGGTAAATATTTATTAGCTGGTGGTGATGATATGATGCCGAGAGTCTGGCAGATCGATCGCGAAATACCGAAACTAATCGAGCAGGGTTGCGATTGGTTGAAACAAGGATATTTTCAATCCGATCGATCTAATAGCAGTAATGATAAAGTCAAAACGATTTGTAAAATGTAAATTGGGTTTTGAGCCTCTCAAAGTTAATTATTGAGTTTGTGCTGGTTTTTAGTGCGAGAACCTTTGCCAGATTCAGAATGTAGAAAATCCAGATACGCGATCGGATGTTGCACGCTCGATCGTCAGCCAGTTAAATTGTGGAAAGCTTGACGTGGCAAAGGTTTGAAATGAAAAAGTACATTTTTGGCGCGTTGGGCACTTTTAGCCAAGCTCTCATCCACATTGCTATGATTCGACTTATACTACGGAGACTTGCCTAAATATTTTATACTCTCCGTATTTCCAAACATCCTCTAACATAACCATCAAAATTAAAGATAAATTAAGAGAATGAGAAGCAAATTAATATGTACAATCCACAAGTCAATTTTCTTTAGCTGGCTAAGTATTTTTTCTGTTTGTCTACATCTGCATCAGCTAGTGGCACAACCATCTATTGCTGAACAGACAGTACAACAGCTAGGTAATTCAAAAAGCACTGATACAGATGGTGTTCAAAATAGATATATACAAGTAGTAAAAAATAAAGTCCTTGATTATTTAAGAAAATATCCAAATCTAAAGATGTATCCACCAAAGAAATTGTTAGCAAGCTATCCATTAGGCATAACTTGTTCACAAATTAGACAGCCTCCATTTATTCTTCTATTAGTCGTAACCGATAAAGTGCCTGTCGGCGAGGATATTAACTTACCTGCCATCCCAGACAGTTGGATATCCACGACTGATAATAATCCAGTAAATAAAAATTTGTTAGACATTGTGGCAACTATTGGAATGCAGAATGCAACTAAGTCAGATAGAGAACGTCCAGCAGCAGATAGAGATAAACCTGTTCTCTATCAATATCAAGTAGAGTTCGATCCCAAAAGTTGTAACACTCAGTGACTGATAATTAAATTAGGGTGTGAAACCCAGAGATCTTATCAACATCTACTCGCTCGATGTTGATAAGATTTTACTTAAATAGTTGGTAAATTGAATCCACCACCGCCAGGGGTTTCGATCGCAAACACATCATCTGCTTGCATTTCGACTTCAGCTTTACTGCCCAGGAGTTCGATCGTTCCATCGTGGTACTCGACCGAGTTACGACCGATCGCACCTGCTGCGCCGCCATTCAAGCCAAATGGAGCGATCAGCCGATGACCGGATAGAATCGCGGCTGTCATTGATTCGCGGAACTTAATCCGCCGAATTACGCCATTCCCTCCGCTGTATTTACCAACTCCCCCGCTACCGTGGCGAATAGCAAACTCTTCTACCAACACTGGGAACCGCCACTCCAAGACTTCAGGATCGGTCAATCGGGAATTGGTCATGTGAGTTTGCACGGCATCGGTACCATGAAAGTTTTGACCCGCGCCCGAACCACCGCAAATCGTCTCATAGTATTGATAGCGATCGTTGCCAAAGGTGAAATTATTCATCGTCCCCTGAGCGGCTGCCATCACACCCAGCGCACCATAGAGAGCATTAGCGATCGCTTGCGAGGTTTCGACATTCCCCGCGACGACGGCGGCTGGATAGCGCGGATCGAGCAAACATCCCTCTGGCACGATAATTTGGAGTGGTGCCAGACAACCAGCATTCAGGGGAATATCATCATCCACTAGCGTCCGAAAGACATACATCACCACAGATTTACAGATCGCTAGGGGGGCATTTAAGTTAGTCGCTTGTTGGGGGGATGTGCCCGTAAAATCGATGCAAGCAGAACGAGTATCGCGATCGATCGTCACTTTGACACGAATCTCCGTGCCGTCATCCATCGGATAGGTAAAGCTGCCATCTTGTAGGACATCGATCGCTCGGCGCACTGACTCCTCGGCATTGTCGCGAACGTGCTGCATATATGCCCGAACTCGTGCTAATCCATAATCTTCGACCGTCCGAACTAGTTCTTGTACGCCGCGCTCGTTAGCGGCAATTTGAGCCTGGAGATCGGCTAAATTCTGATTGAAATTGCGAACGGAATAATCGCCAGCCTCAAGCATTTCCAGCAGTTCTGACTCGCGGAACCGCCCGCGCTCTACCAAGAGAAAATTATCGATCAAAATCCCTTCTTCATCGATCCGCGTACTATGGGGTGGCATCGAGCCTGGGGTAATGCCACCAATATCGGCATGATGCCCCCGCGAAGCGACATAGAATTCAGGTGCGATCGACCCATCGATAAAAATTGGCGAGATTGCCGTAATATCTGGTAAATGGGTACCGCCGTTATAAGGATTATTGGAGATATAAACATTACCAGGCACGATCGCCTCGCCCTTGGCGCGAATCAAACTAGTCACACTCTCACTCATCGACCCCAGATGGACGGGAATATGCGGCGCATTCGTAATCAGTTGTCCGGTTCGATCGAAAATCGCACAAGAGAAATCTAACCGTTCTTTAATATTCACCGAATAGCTGGTGTTTTGGAGAACGATCCCCATCTCTTCAGCAATCGCTCTTAGCAAATTATTAAAGATTTCCAGTAACACGGGATCGGGTTTAGCAATGGGTTGCGATTCTGTCCCGCTGACTGAAGCAAGAATTTCCTGTCGCTCGTCTTTGCGTAACATCAGGGCATTGCGATCGGTTAGTTCCGCACTCCAACCAGGTTCGATCGCATTAGTCCCAGTCGGTTCGATAATTAGAGCCACACCGCTAATTTTGTCTCCAGGTTGAAGATCTTCGCGACGATAGATCGGGGTGCGATGCCAGTTACCTTTGGTGTAGATCTGGGTAGTGTCGATCGGCAAACAGGGAGTAGTCCTGGTTTGAGGTAATAATGGCTCAACGATTGGCTCTGTCATCCCGATCGCTTCGACAGAAACCGCTTCGACAATCAGAGTTTTATCTGCCATCGTGAAACTGTATCGCTGCTGATAAGCGATCTCAAATCGAGATCGCATCTCTGCCACAGTGCCAAATTCGATCGTCAAGGTCGAATCAGTCCCCTCGTAACGGAGATGAACTTTGGATAGAATCTGAATTCGATCTGCGCTCGTTCCTTGGGCTACGATTTGTGCCCGACAATCGATCGCCAAAGCCTCGAAAATTTGGCTCAGATCGGGGTGTAGATCGTCAGTGAGCGGCAGTTCGACAGCACGATCTTTCAAAATGCGTAAATCGGCGGCACCGATGCCATAAGCCGATAACACCCCCGCCAGCGGATGGATAAAAATTTGGCTCATCCCCAAAGCTTCGGCAATCAGGCAAGCGTGTTGTCCGCCAGCTCCACCAAAGCAACAGAGCGTATACTCACTGACATCATAGCCCCGCTGTACCGAGATCTTAGCGATCGCTTTAGCCATTTTATCGATCCCGATCTCCAGAAATCCGGCTGCTACTTGTTCTGGGGTACGATTAGCCCCTGTTTGGGCGTTAATCTCAGTGGTTAACTCAGCAAATTTCGATCGGACGATCGATCCGTCCAGCGGTAAATTCCCCTCAGAGCCAAACACCTGCGGAAAGTAATCCGGTTGAATTTTGCCAATTAATACATTACAATCAGTCACAGTCAACGCACCACCATTGCGATAACAGGCTGGCCCTGGATGCGCCCCCGCCGATTGCGGCCCGACGCGGTACCGCGAGCCATCAAATTGCAAGATCGATCCACCACCAGCGGCAATAGTGTGAATTGCCATCATCGGTGCTCGCAGCCGGACACCCGCAACTTCAGTTTCCAATGTCCGCTCGTAGTCACCATTAAAGTGCGATACATCGGTGGAGGTGCCGCCCATATCGAAGCCGATAATTTTGTCATAGCCAGCAGCGATACTGGTCTTGACTGCGCCGACAATGCCCCCAGCAGGGCCAGAGAGAATGCTATCCTTACCTTGAAATAGCCGCGCGTCGGTCAGTCCGCCATCGGATTTCATGAATTCTAACTTGGTATTCGTAAGTTGAGTAGCCACTCGCTCGACATAACGGCGCAGAATCGGCGATAAATAAGCATCGACAACAGTGGTATCGCCCCGACTAACCAACTTCATCAAGGGGCTAATTTCATGGGATACCGAGACTTGGGTAAATCCAATTCGATGGGCGATCTCGGCTACTTGCCGTTCGTGAGCAGGATAGCGATAACCGTGGAGAAAGACGATCGCACAGGCACGGATGCCGTCATCATAAGCAGTTTGCAACGCTTGGGTTAAGCGCATTTCTTCTGCTAGAACGATCCGCAATAATTCCTCACCCTGTGCGCTGTAGCGTTCTTTGACTTCGATTACCCGCTCGTAGAGCATCTCTGGTAGAATAATCTCCCGCGCAAAGATCTGGGGACGGTTTTGATAGCCAATTCGCAATGCGTCACCAAATCCTTTGGTGATTAGTAACAGGGTGCGATCGCCTTGGCGTTCTAATAGCGCATTGGTTGCCACTGTAGTTCCCATTTTGACTACTTCGATCGCCTCGACCGGAATCGGCTCCGCCGCAGTCAATCCCAAGATCTCCCGAATTCCTTGAATCGGCGCATCTGCATATCGATCGGGATTGACGGATAACAATTTATGCACTAACAATTTACCATCGGGACGCTGGGCAACGATATCGGTAAATGTGCCACCTCTGTCTATCCAAAATTGCCACTTTTTAGTTGCAGTATTCATATCCAATATTCCTCCGGTTTAGATTGCGATCGAGTATGAATATAAGGCAATTTACGATCTCGGAAGTGGCGAATATCGTCGCACAACAGATCGCTAACGATCCACTATCTTTTTAATGCTGACTTGGGTATGCTAGTGAATCGTTAACGAACTATTTGCTGGAGCCTCTGATGAATCTTCTCGAACTCAGTAATATCGAACTTAACCAAATCTGTCACTTTATCGCAGTTACTAGAGCAGGAAACAATTTTACCAGAGCAGCCGAATATTTACACATCCAAGATCCTGCACCAGTGAGACAAAGAATTAGATCGCTCGAACAAGAGCTAAACATAAAACTTTTTGTTCGCAACGGGACACATCTACAATTGACTCCAGCAGGTAAAGTATTCCTAGCAGAGATAGAGCTAACTCTTGCAAGTCTCGATCGAGCAATTACCACAGCCCAACGAGCGCACAGAGGAGACATTGGGTTTTTATCGATCGGTATTGCTAGCTCGATCTCAAATACATTACTGCCAGATATTTTACGAACATTTTCCGATCGCTTTCCAGATGTAGAATTAGAGTTGCGCGAACTTACTGCCGATCGGCAAATTCAAGCATTAATCGATCGGCAATTAGATGTGGGATTTGAAGTTATCGATGAATCCGATCATTCTGAAATTGAGAGCGTGCCGATCCTTGAAGAACCTCTAATTGTCGCGCTACCAACATCCCATCTATTTACTAAAAAATCGCAGATTTATCTGAGCGATCTGAAAAATGAAAAGGTGATTTTACCATCGATTGTTGAGTTCCCTTTCTACCAAAAGTTCATTGACTATTTTAAAATCGCAGGATATAATCTGACGATTGTGGAAAATATTAAGGCTGCATGGCTTGTTACCATTCTCAGCATGGTAGCTGCGGAAATTGGGATAGCTATCTTACCTAGTAACGTTCGAGTTCTGCAACGCGAAGGCGTTGTTTATAAACCGATTGAAGATGCTAATTTTAACAGACAAATTTCTATGATTTGGCGCAAAGACGATCCATCGATCGTATTGAGTCAATTTAGAGAGGTGGTTATGAATCTACCAGCCTAAATCCTGTTATCGATTAATTCTCAAGTCCCAACGTTTGATAAATAGGTAGATATGGTCAACTCACAATCATATAAGCGAGCTTTCATCTGTGCGGGCGTTTTTTGGATGGTTTCTTTTTTGGTGAAGACTTACGCATCGGCTATTTGCGGCACGATGGTGCTGCATAAGTACATAGACAAAAATAATTGCACAAATAAATAGTATAATATATTGTAATTATTAAGATATTTATTAGCGGAGATTTTAAATGTTTTTCTTTAGAGAAATAAACCCACTATCTTTCAGTTTATTACAAAGAATTTATCAGCAAAGTGCTCATCACAAAGTAAGACAAAGAGCACATTTCTTAATATTAGCTTCACAGCATGTGAAAATTAATAAATTAATGGAAATATTTAATATTAGCCATAGAACAATTTTTAATTGGTTTAATCGGTGGGAATCTGATGGGATGATTTGACTATACGATCGACCTGGTAGAGGACGAAAAAAAAACATTCAATCCTGAACAAGAAGCGGAAATCAGAGATTGGACAAGAGAAGAACCCAGGCAATTAAAAAAAGTATTGCAAAAAGTTAAAGAAAAATGGAAAGTCGAGACTAGCACCAAAACAATTAAGAGAATTCTGAACTCATTATCTATGAGTTGGCATCGGATGCGTCGATCGGTTCGCGGAAAGCCAGACCCGATAGAATACGCCGAGAAACGGGCAAAGTTAGAGGAGTTCAAAAGACTAGAAGATGCTGGAGAAATTAATTTATACTATTTGGATGAGACAGGTTTTTGTTTGATTCCTAATGTTCCTTACGGATGGCAAAATATCGGCGAATATTTGCCAATTGATAGCAGTCGAAGTAAACGTCTAAATGTCTTGGGAATAATGAGTCGCAAGAATCATCTTGAAGCCTATGTTTCAACTGAAAGTATCAATTCTGATGTGATTGCTGCTTGTATCGATGCTTTCTTCCCCATCGTATTTATCCCAACAGTTATTGTGGTAGATAAAGCATCTATCCATACAAGTGGTGCTATTCTAGATCGCTATGAAGAATGGAAAGAACGTGGGATAACTATCTTTGAATTGCCTGCTTATTCACCTGAATTGAATTTAATTGAAATTTTATGGCGATTCATTAAATATGAATGGATTGAAATAAATGCTTATTCAAGCTGGCAATCTCTTGTATTATCGGTCGAAAAAATTCTTAGAGAATTTGGAGAAAACTATGCAATTAATTTTGTCTAGGTACTTATTATTCCGATCGACTAATTGGTATGCGATCGCCCGATCCTTACTGGTTGGCATTGCATCTAATTCATCCCGACTATTTATTCGGAGTACCCGATGAAATCGTAGCCGATCGATCTCTCGTCCCCGAATACTTCTAGTTTTTGGCAGGTTCGAGTAATTGCCAGCTTTTTCTTGTCGATCCTGAGAAAGTCATCGGCAAAGCCGAATTTTGATGAACGTTAAGTCGTTCGCTCTTTAGAAATCCAGGAGAAACCAATATGTTAGATCGTCTAATTTCTGCATACCGCCACTTCATTTGCTTGCGTTCGGGTGAGTTTGAATCTCGCCAATTTTCATTTGGTGAAGCAATTCTCGAAATCTACTACGAGTTATTTGCGTAAACTTATCGACCTCACTAGCTTGCAGATCCCTCGATCTGCAAGCTATTTTTGTGGGTCCTCGGCAGCGGATGGAATCGCGCTGAGGAAACCTCAGCGTGCGTTCCACCAAGCAGAGCTTTATCCATTCGACCGATTCATTATATCTAGGAGTTTTTATCATGACTAATCATCAACCCGTCCGCGATCGCTTTGCCTCAGCCGAATATTGCAATCCCAACGCCAAGCTGCCATTCATTCAAAGCCTCCGAGGTGAAACTCCTACAGAATGTGGCTTCTTTGTCAGCCTCGACCAGATGGCAAAAGCGAGTTGGTTAAATGTACCAGAAACATTGGACACCTATACCTTCTCCAGCGGGGCGATCGAGAGCGGTTTATTGCTACGCCAGCCTCGAATGCTGGTAGTACCTAAGTCGGGACTGCTAGCGGCTCGGAGTGTCAAAGGCGAAAACGGCAGCTCGGAGATGGAATTGCTTGGAAAGTACGGTGACTTCAAAGGTCAGGCTGGGGTTTCTAACGTCCAGCTCTTTGAAGTAATGCTACTCGATGGCGATAATTGCCCCTTACACGAGATCCCTTGCCAGTACATCGCTAAAGGTGCCACACAAGCTACTTTTGCCACGCACTACCAGTTGTTTCTCTCAGAGATAACTATGTGCCACGCGCAAGCTAATGGCATTTCCCCACGTCCGAAGACGCTCGAATTCAACGCCCTTTGCGTATACGAGTTTGAAGTCGTGCGCGAACTGGCGGGTAACGGTCAGAAAGCCCCTGCATGTAAGGTTGGCAGTCATACCAAGCCCACGATGGATAACTGGGAGAGCTTCTTTCTGGGTCGTCACGACGATCTAGCAAATCGAGTATTGCAATTGCTGAATATCCCCGTCAGCGATGCCGTACTCGCCGCTGCCAAGCCAGTCGCCCAGATCGAGCCAGCGATCGAGCCAGTCATTCAAACCCTTACTGTGAATGACAGTGAGGATGACAACATCCCATTCTAACCATTGGTCTCATCGCCCTTACCTGCGGACTTTCCCTTAGTTCGCAGGTTTTTTATTAATGGAGGTAATCATGTATTCATCTACAGCCGGAGTTGGGTCAAGTTTACAGCATTTAAAAAGATTCCCAGATTATCAACATAATCAGTTGTTAATTATGGCGGGTCTAGAGATGACAATTGCTTACGAGCTTCTAGAGGCTCGGCGAAGAATTTGGTCGTCTATTTTCTGGAAACGGAGCAATAGTGCCACTAAATTTGCTGTCAACAAAAAGATGGAAGGCATTGCCTTCGACGCTGGTACATCGATAGTTAATTCTGGCAAACTGCTCAACCAATATTATGACCAGCATGGAATCGACGATCTAGATCGAGAAGCTTGGAGCCAAATTATCATGTCTTTAATAAGTGCCGATCGCTGGCTTAAAGAGCATTTTGGTGTCGATTGTATGTCTAAACAATTAAAGATAGATCTGTAAAAGATAGTCACCTTTGTGAAAACTGTCTCATTACCACGAGCTAAAACAATCCAATAAATTTCAGTATTATAGAGGAAGTATGAATCCTAAAGAACTAATCCAGAATCATGTAATCCGCCAAGTCTATTTAAGTAACGCCGAAATTGCCGAAATCTTTCCACCGCGATTCGATTACGAGAATGCTTGTATGAGTATAGAAGGCAGAGAATTTCACGCCGATCTCGACGAGGCAAGTGGCAACTATTTCTGGTGGGAAGCAATCTCGATTGAAGTATTGCTAAAAACCGATGTCAAAGCCGCAGATCTCAACAACGAATCGCACCAACTAGTCTCCACCGCTCGACAGGCTTGGTTCGATTGTGCCCAGGCAAATAAGATCGCTCCCGAACGGCTTGCCGTCTGCGACAGCAATCGGTTTGAAGTGCTAGAAGTCTGGCTGGTTTCTGACTGGTTCTACAACAAACTCGGTTGCCAAGACGAATCGGTTGCTATCTGGAAAGGACTGCCACTCTGGGGGAGAACTAGCACGGGCTTTCCGATCGAGCGAGAGGAAGTTATCGAACTAATTGCCAGATTTTGATGTTTTACCTCAACACTTCCCCCAATCCTCAAAATGGCTTGGGAGCTTTTTTATGCTCGATCCTAGTCTTGCTGGATTGAAGTGGAGAACCATCGGCAAAGCCGAATTTAGTTGAAGCAAATATTGCTTCAACCCACTCATCCTGCGGAGGATTTTGCTCATGCAAGTTACGATTTCTGGTCTAGTCGGTCGCGCTCCCCAGTGCTTATCTGACGATCGTTCGATTCTCGAAGCTGCCCTATCAGTGCCAACTAGTGACGGAAAAGACTGGTTTGCTGTCAGATTCAGCAACGCTTTGGTCGAGGCTGCCCAAGGCATTCGTAAAGGTGACACGCTTGCCGTCACTGGGGATCTGACCTTTGAACCATTACCCGATGGGGCTGCCGCTCCCTTTAAGCCTGTGGTTGCTGTCTCGGATTTGCAATCGTGCGACTCACCCATAGCTTACTAAGCGCAGATGCCAGAACGTTTACACAGTCTCAAATATCTGGGGCTGTGTATGCGATCGAGGTTCGATTTCCGCTCTCATTACTTACCCTATCTCTGGAGGATTCTTATGAACTCTGCTACTGCCAACCTCATCATCCTGACCGCTGAAGTTAACGAAGACAAGATCGTTGGTACTGCTATTGATGGCGATATCAAAGTACTGTTTGCGGTTGACGCGATCGAAGTCAATCGGCAGATATTCTTACCCTCCGCCAATCTTGTCGTTAGTGGCAAGTTTCGGCTCGGTCGCGATGCTTGCAGTGTCGGGATCTCGATCGCGAGTGTCATTGCCGTCGTTTCCTTGGCTGTCGATGCTCCGATTGAGGTTGCAACTCCCGTCGTTGGCGTTGGCGATAGCCTGCCGTTAGGCACGGCCTCTCCCTCGGAGACGCAAATCGCCTCTACTGAAGCTCCGGCTAAGTCCAAGCGCAAGACCTCAACCACTCGGAGTAAGAAATCTCCGAAGATCGCCGTCGTTGCATGATATCTCACAGCTCGAACAACCCCAATCATCTAGTGATGGTTGGGGCTGTTTTTTATTTACCTATCATCCTCAAACCTCATGAGAACCATCGATAACCCAGCCCAGCTCAAGCTAGACCTATTTACACCGCAGCTCGTAGCACAGAGCGATAACATCCCAGAAGTCCGATATCTACATCCTCAACCAGTATCGAGCCGCAATCTCAAACTAGCTGATAAGTTAGAGAAACTAGCTGCCACAATGCAGAAAACCATCGACTCAAAACTGCACCCAGCGATCGGGCAACAAAACATCACCGCCCGTCGATCGCGAATTGCCGCTGGAATGCGTCAAGAAGGCGAGCATTTAGCACTCATCCAACGCTTGCTCGAAGGACTCGCCCAGTCACATCGTACTGGCACATGTCCTCCTCAGTTTGCGAAAATTGATAACCGCAAGCAATTAGCCGATCTCGCTACCCTTTGCCGCTGGCACGAAGAAGATTCTAAGTATCTCCAAGACTCCTTTACCTACGGTTATTCGATCGTCGAGCGACTCGTACAGTTTGGCATTAGATCGAAGGATGAAGCGATCGTGGCTGTGGAGCTGTTGGGAAAATTATGTTATGGCAATCCCGCACCTGAAATCGACAGTTCTGTGGAAAAGGCGAACGAGCTGCGTCGTCGGGCGATTTACACCAAAGTGCCCGACTTCTTCCCCACTCCGCCAGAAATAATCGATCGGATGCTACAGCTTGCCCGAATCGAACCCGCTCACCGCGTACTCGAACCCAGTGCTGGAGCGGGCGATATCTGTCTCGCGCTACGGAAGTTGGGGCCTTTGCGAATCGATTGCTTCGAGGTGAATAACGATCTGAGGGAAGCTCTGACCTTATTGGGCTTTGAACCATCTGGTCGAGACTTCCTTACCGTCACTCCGCAACCGATTTACGATCGCATACTCATGAATCCTCCATTTTCCAAAGATGCTTACATCGAACACGTTCGCGCAGCCTATGACTGGTTGGCTCCTAGCGGCGAACTTGTGGCGGTATTGCCCAACGGTTATCGCGATAGTCGAATTACCAAACGGAGAGAATTTGCTGACTGCCTGGATAGTCTCGGTGCTAATAACTATGCCAATCCCGCTGATGCTTTTACCAAGAGCGACCGTAGCTGCGGAGTATCGACCCATCTGATTCTCATCAAACGTTGAGGACGCGGCAAGCCGCAGCTATTTGAACGATCTCCTATCGTGCCGCCAAATCTATCTAGGTTTGGCGGCTTTCTCGTATCCATAACTATTATTGAGGACAATATCGTGAAAACTGGTCTAACTCTCATCGAACTCGCCCAAGAACTCACCGCCCAGCAAGAGACTAAGCGGGATTTCCACGCTCCAACTTCTAGCTTGAGTATGCTCGGCAATGGCAACTTTCATCTCGAAACCAATAACGGTAGCGAAGAAATGCCAGCGACCGACTACGCTCACGCCCAAATGGCCAGCCG
>JANYIT010000164.1 GCA_025358725.1 Chamaesiphon sp. GL140_3_metabinner_129_sub | reverse complement strand
CCATTTCGGTGGTTTAGTCTTCTTCTTTTGTGGTAGCAATGGTTCGATGATTTCCCACTCTCTGTCTGTCAAGCTGCTTGCATACACCATTTATTTCTCATTTTAGCTCCTTCTAAAAAGATCCCAAATGGGTTCTATATATTGCAAGTTACCATAATTATCAAAAGCATATTGATCCCAAACACCAGAGAGAGGATCGACAGGACTAGTTGATAAAGGTGACGGCGTAGTTGAGATAGAGCTAGCAGAAGGACTAGGTGATGGAGTTGAAGTTGGGGCTGGATGCCAAAGTTCAATAATTTTAGGAACAACTGGAATAGCAGCAACTAGTATAGTAACAACAGCCCATGTCTGCCAGGGAGTTTTGGAACCGTCAGAATCATTTGGTGGCATACATTTCTTTCACCACTACAAAAATTTTATATTACACTTTACTGCGTTGATCGCCAACCCATTGTTACAATTTTCAACAAATTTAAATCTCGCCTTCGATCGTAATTTCTCCCGCTGCTTCTTTTGCTTGTTTTTGTTCGATCGTAATCATGATTTTTCTCGCTTTCTCCCAACGGCTGAGAGAAATTTGCTTAATTACTTTGCCCTCTGCATCTGGTAAAAAATCGGCACAACTCATCTCCTTATCACCCATAATTGCCCACATCCGATAGACTTGTCCGGGCGGAAGAGGTTTGATCTGTTGAAGTACTAACACTGCTGAAGATTTGTTCGGTACCATGACTAGACTCCCCATCCCCATTCCGGTTTTCCCTGCCATATTTTTGAGCGTGAGGAAGCGATTATTTGGTTCTTGAAGCAGACTGACAACAGCTTGATAATTTTTGTATTTCTGTGGATTTTGAGCGATTTGAGTAGTTTTGAGATCCTGTTTGACTGCTGCTAGTTCGTGACTGAGCCGATAGTTATTCCAGCCTAAACCAGCTATGAGTAACAATCCTAATCCAGCCAAGATTTTCAGGCGAAAAGGCTTAGCCAAAGATTTCCATCTCTGTTGAGACTTAAATTCCAACTGTCTGGCAGGTGTACTAGTTCCCACCGTTTCCGCCGCTGCAATCTGGATAATTTGTTTTCGCAGTGATGCGGGGGGATTATTTGCTGGCAAGGTCAGGGATAATAAATCCAATGGCAACATCAAACTCGCAACCTCGGCTTGCTGTTCGGGGTGTGCGGTTAAATATGTCTCGACGATCTCGATTTCTGCGGGTGTGAGATCGCCTAAAACATAACCAGCCAGTAGCTCTGACCACGATTCGGATGGAGATGGGGGGGAGATGTCTGGCATTGTCTAGTTTACTCTACTAAATCCTGTAAAAATTGTCG
Source organism: Chamaesiphon sp. GL140_3_metabinner_129_sub (assembly GCA_025358725.1). Taxonomy (GTDB): domain Bacteria; phylum Cyanobacteriota; class Cyanobacteriia; order Cyanobacteriales; family Chamaesiphonaceae; genus Chamaesiphon. The sequence continues at coordinate 3,996 of JANYIT010000164.1, read as the reverse complement.
AAGTTTAAGTAAGCCCTGACGAGATCGAGTTTTGACTGTACCCAGTGGCAATTCTAGTTCCTGAGCGATTTCAGCTTGACTCTTACCTTGGTAGTACCCCATTTCTAGCACTTGTTTTTGGGTAGTGGGGAGTTCTTGGAGTGCCAAACTCATCCGTTCCCGCAGTTCTGTCAATGTAACTGATTCCATCCCTGGATTACCCTCGATTCTGGGTAGATAGTTTCCCACCCGCTGACTCAAATTTTGCTGAGAACCCTGCTGCTTGAGCCGATTTAGAGCGCGAGAGCGAGTGATGGTGAGTAAGAATACTACTAAAATACCTCGATCGGGCTGATATTTATCGACTCCTCGCCAAAAAGCTAGAAACACTTCCTGCGTCAGATCTTCAGCTTCCGTCGGATTGGCAAGCATCCGCAGCGCTAATCGATAAACCGCCGTACCATATCGATCGTATATGATACCCAAAGCATTTGTGTCACCCTGTCGCAATGCCGTCAAGACTTGAAGATCGGACTCATCAGTGAGCATGAGCTTTAGAAAAACCAGAGAACACCTGATACAACATAATACCCACCCATGAGGATTAATGCTAGTCCACCCCATCGCATTACCAAATCAGCGTTAACTAAGATCTGGCGCGTAAACTTGATTAACCCTGCGAATAAACTAGTTGCAAAAATTACCGCCGTATAGCCCAAAGCATAGGCAACCATCGTCAACACACTCCACAGCGGCGAACCAGTCGCCGCCGCCGCTGCTAAAACAGCAAATAACACGGGACTAGCACAGGGAGAACTAATCAGTGCAAAAGTCAAACCTACCCCATAAGTACCCGCAAACGGCGGCAAGGAAACCTGAAATTGTGGCAGTGGTAGATGAAACAAACCGCCAATACTCAAACCCATCAAGATAATCAGCATCCCCACTGCGAGATTGATATACCCTCGCCATTCCACCATTACCGTCCCTGCCACCGACGAAAACAGCCCGAAGATACTGAGGATAGTTATGACCCCTAACACAAACCCAGTGGCATTCCAGCAGGCTTCCCGACGAGATTTGACATTGAGTGTGCCGATATAGCTGAGATTGACTGGGAGCATCGCCAAAATACATGGCGAAATACTCGCCAGTAATCCACCCCCAGCAGCGAAGGGAATCAACAGCCACGGATTAGTCAGAGATTGACGATCACCCCATTTTTGGTAGTGGTTTTCTGTCTGAGCAATCAGGCGTTCTAATGGCTGAAATAGATCGAGATCCTTCGTTAAAACGATCGAGATCGGGATCAAGATCGCCAACCCCGCCCAAATCGACCATTTTGGGAAAAGTTGGTGGGTTTTAGTTATTTTCAGCAAAGCATTTTTGACATTCATCGTCGCGTGGTTATATTTGTCTAAGGGGTAATGGGGGTCACAATTTATGTTAGAACCCCATTATTTTGAATTAATTCTCATCCTCAAAGGCTGCGCCACTAAAATCGTCGGGTAATCTATTTTTTCATAGCATCAGGCTTTTTCATCATATCCCCATGACCCATTGCATCCCCACCACGACCTTGGACAATTGCACGATCGAGAACACTGCTATACTCATTTATCTCAGCATTATTCCGAAACTGTTTGATGATTTTTCCAGTAGCCGGATCGATAATTGCTACAGTAGAAGTCTGGGATTTATTAGCATCAAAAAAGCTAGCTAAACCTAAGTTGGCAGACATTTTCATCGAAGCTTTAGTTTTTTTAGCATCGGTGACATCAAACACGACGAAGTTAGCTTTGGTACCGTACTGTTGTCGCAGTTGGGAGAGAGTGGGCGCAATATTTTTGCAACCAGGACACCAACTAGCGTAGATATCCACAACGACAGGTTTGCCCTGAAGTTGTTTGGCTAAAGGTGAAGTCTCTCCTTTGGCAATTAATGTTGCAGTAGCAGGCAAATTGACAGATGAGATGGGAGCAGTTTGGATTGCAGCTATCGAACCGAAAGTAGTAGTTGCTAGTGTTGCGGCGATCGCTAAAATGGAAGAAGTAGGTAAAAATTTCATCAGAATAATTGAGCTGCTGTATGGTTCTATTAGGTATACAGAATCAGTTATCGATCGGATTCATCCATCTTTAAATTACTCTCGACATGCGAAATCCCCGACTTCTCCAAAAAGTCGGGGATTTGAGTCGCCACAAATCTCCATTCTCGATCAAGTCAATCCGCAGCACTATCTATTTTTTCGCGGAGTTTGGTAGTTAATCGATCGGCATCGATATTAGTCGCAAAAAAGTAAGCATTCTTCTCCTTTTCTAAGTAACCAACATACCATCCAATCTGTGGTTTAATCTGTTTGCCAAGTGACAGTTCGATCGAGATCAATTCCCAATCTCTAAAGATGCAAAACATTACTACCGATCGTAATTAAAGATAAAAATAGAATAAATCCGATCGTATCTAATAGTGTAGTTACTAACGGCCCACTAATTAGAGCTGGATCTAAATTTAGCTGTTTAAACCCCATCGGTAGTAATGTCCCCAGCGTCACGGCAATTACTGAATTAGTCGCCATCACAATACCTGCCACCACTGCCACCCAGCGTTCGTTTGGCGGTGTCCAAATCAGTGCTAATAGAATCATCGTCAAACCAAGACCAATTGCTGTTCCTAGCCCTGCTAATACCTCTTTACCCAGAATTTCGAGCGTATCGCTGGTAGTTACTTCACCAACGCCGAGGGAGCGAATGGTGACAGTTAAGGCTTGAGTACCGACTGCGCCGCCAGTATTGGAGAATAGGGGCATAATTACGGCTAGTACTGGCACTTTGGCGATCGTCGCTTGAAAGGGGGCGATCGAACTAGATGCACCAATATATAGTGCCATAATTCCCAGCAACCACGGCAGCCGATTTTGTAATTTGCTCAAAGGGGACGAAAGGGAAGAGTCTTCACCACTGGCAACCCCCGCGAGTTTTTGGATATCTTCGGTGGCTTCTTCTTGCAAGATATCGATGACATCATCGATCGTGATGATCCCAACTAAGCGATCTTCACGATCAACCACTGGCACCGCAATTAAGTCATACCGTTGCATTTGTCGCGCCACATCTTCTTGGGACGTTTCGGTATAAACTTTGATGACTCGATCGCTAGCAATATCTTTAATTAACGTATCGGGAAGAGTAAATACTAGTTGCCGCAGTGATACTACTTGTTGTAATTTGCGGCTGTCATCGGTGATATAAGCATAGTAAACTGTTTCCTTATCTCGATCGCTTTGTTTCATTTTTGCCAAAGCTTCGCCAACTGTCAAACCTTGACGCAGCCGCACGTATTCTGTCGTCATCACCCGTCCCGCCGTCCCATCGGGATAACCGATAATGGTAGCGGTAGCCGCACGTTCTTCGGGACTAAGTTGAGGTAATAAGCGTTTGACTACCCCCGCAGGTAGCTCATCAAATAATGCCACCCGATCGTCGGGACGCATGGCCTCGATAATCTGACATACTTGAGTATCATGGAGGGCTTCGATTAGTTCCTCTTGAATCTCCGTCGGGAGATATTCAAAGACATTAATCGCCCGATCTTTATACAATAATCGAAAAGCGATCGCCCGCCGCTCTCCAGGCAATTCACTAATATAATCACCAACATCTACAGCAGGTAGAGCGTTTAACTCTAACTTGAGTTGATTCAAGTCAGTAATCTCGGATAATTCGATCGAACCTTCTCTACTCAGCATAAAACCTCCTAGCCTCCTCTTTCTGGGAGACTAGCTCGTCAGATTTTACAGAAGGTTGTTAATAGTGGCAGATGGACTGTAGTCCATAACGTCCATAGCAATTAATAATGCCGATTTTTTAATGAAAATTTAAGATCGACATCTCCTATCGTATCGTTGGATGCATCCAGATGGCAATTAATTAGGCTTTAGGGTTTAGGTATTAGGCTTTAGGGTTTACTCACATCTTGCTCTAATGCGTAAATACTATTACTGCGGCACCCCGTGGG
>JANYIT010000151.1 GCA_025358725.1 Chamaesiphon sp. GL140_3_metabinner_129_sub | reverse complement strand
GCCCCGCCGAGGCAATTTTCCCCAGCATATACTCATACAGATCGCCCTTGGTATCGCGATCGTCCATCGGTACCTTATCGAGCAAATCCACTACCTTAGCGAGTAGAGCCGGAGTCGGAATCGTAAACCGCGCATCCTTCATGTGGTGCGCGTAAGTCGAACCATCCCCATAACCGCTAATAAACTCCGTCCGCAGAAACGGGAACACGCGATCGTTAACTACATCAAACATCTCCCGCGCTTCCAGATGCTTGAATCGCGACCACCGCAATTGCTCGTAGGGTCGATCCTTCTCATCGTTACCCGTTGGGAAAATCCGCCGCTCGATCGGTTTCTGGGTGCGATTGGCTTTGTTCTCGTCTAGCGTGTGTAGATCGTCTAGCCGCCGCAAAAACAGCAAGTAAGTGATTTGCTCGATCACTTCTAGCGGATTCGAGATCCCTCCCGTCCAAAAAGCATTCCAGATAGTATCGACCTGCGATCGAATTTCGCCCGTTAGCATTGCAATTCTGTGTTTGGGTTAGGGCTTTGAGTATACCTTGTTATCAGGTGATTTTTAGAATTTTTTGACCCTCAAATAGGATATTCTCAATAGTTAGAAGATCGATCTTCTAATTTAACTGTAAAGATAAAAGGTAATTTAGAAGATCGGTGGTAAATAAGACGAACCTCGATTTTCCTGCTATTCTCGAACTAAATTACAACCTTTGACTATGGCAAAATCAAAAATATTAGAGCCTGCTCGTCAAATCATTCTATGGATTGCAGCTAATGCTGGCGGAGTCGGTAAAACGACTCTGGGCATTCATGTTGGCTATAAATTTGCCCAATTGGGTTTGAAAGTGCTATTCATCGATCTAGATACTAATGGTTCGTTAGCTCGGTTCTGTGGACTCAACGCCGATCTCAAACCCAATGAAACTACGGCGGCGTTATTCGATCGCAACTTTGATGGAAACTACCCGATTTTTACCCCAGAGTGGGGTAATCCTCAAGGATGTTTCGATACTTGTTTGGGCGGAGATGTGATGCTTGGCGTAGCTCTAGACTTGCCCAGTCGGACTGGACGCGAGCTGATTCTCAAGAAGGCATTCAAAAAGTATCCAACTAACTACGACCTGATTATCCTAGACTCGCCAGCATCGCTAGATGTGCTTAGTTATGCTGCTCTGGCTGTGGCTACCCATATTTTGATTCCACTACCAATGTCGATTAAACTATCCGGCGTTGATTCTCTGCTGAAATGGATTCGGATGGAATCTGATGCACTCGATCTCAATCCGCCGCCAACTCTGCTCGGTGGAGTACCGATGCGGGTTGCCACCAGTGCCGATCAGCAAGCGTTTCAGCAGGAAATTTCAGATGTCCTAGACGGGCAATCCGTGCCCTGTTTTCCTGGCGTTCGCTTCTCAACTGAATTTGAGAATGCTTCTAATCGCGGAACGGCACCACTATACCTGTATCGACCGAAACATCCTGCCTGCAAGGATTTTGACCCGATCGTTGAGGAACTCACTCGATCGTTCCAAGTCGTCTCTACAAATTAGAAGATCGATCTTCTAATCTCCGATTTCGCTATAATCTCGACTATGTTTGATGCCGTCCTTAAAAGTTAGAAGATCGATCTTCTAATGCGATCGTCATCGCTTAAACTAAGTTCAATGTGGCAGTGAAGGAAGAAGCGTTAACGCTCAGATAAATCCCGATCTCTTAATTTCGATTCCTACCCCCTATTTCCCGTCGATTACTATGGCTATCAAAAACCGTCCTAACGTCTCATCATTTTTATCTACCAGTGCCAAGGCTCACGATACAGAGCAGAATTTACTAGAGGCACAAGAACGAATTACCTATCTCGAACGAGAACTCGACAACGCTCGTCAGAGCCTCGAACAGCGAGTAGGATTAGATAAAATTTCCCACGCACTCGTGCCGATTGCCGATATTATCCGCCGTCCTTATCAATCTCGACGAGAAAAAGATGCTCGGAAATTTGCAGAACTACTCCATAGCATTAAAACTTACGGATTTAAGGGTTCGATTTGGTTGCAGCGACAACCGGATGGAACTTTACGGCTGATTGCTGGGGAAACTCGCTTAGATGCCGCGATCGAAGCTGGTTACACAGCAATCTCATCTGACATTGCCGATGTTGATGACATCACCGCCGTTAAACTTTCACGAATTGAAAACGCTCGGCGCAAAGATTTGAATGCTCTAGATGATACGGAAGAATTACTTTACTTATTGATGTTAACCCTCAGCAAAGATCGGGCTGAGACGATCGAATGTCTGTACCGTTATAAGAATGCTGCTGAAGGTAAATCTTCAATCTCTGACCAAGATCGCGAAGCAATTGAAGCAGTATTTACAGAGGTAGCTCCAGATATTAGTTTGGCAACTTTTATTACATCTCGATTACCACTGCTGAAACTGCCAGAAGATATCCTGCAAGCCTATAATGCAGGTCAACTGGAATATACTAAAGCAATGGCTCTAGGTCGAATTCAAGACGATCTAGTGCGTCAGGAATTACTGGGAGAAGTGTTAGAACAGGGATTATCGTTATCGGCATTGAAGGCAAAAATTACACCAACATCGGGACGAACGGCGATCGATCGGGTTAATAAGATCGAACGACAACTTGATGGTCTGAGTTCAAAATCGATCGCCGAACTATCTGTCGAACAACGAGACTTATTAAAAGAAAGTTTACTTGGGTTAAAAGTATCCTTGCAGAAAAAGCTCAAAGAACTCGACCGGATCTAAAAAAATCCACCACCTAACTAAATTTTATTTGCTAGCATCGAAGCTAATACTCAAAAATCAGTGAATAATGATGATGACTTTCGATCGTCAAGTTACACTCTTTCATTTACCCAACTCTCGTTCGACTGGGGTACTTATGCTCTTAAAAGAACTTAATGCCGAGTATAAATTGCATGTGTTAAATGTAAAAATAAATGAGCAGCGCGGGGCGGAATATCTGGCAATTAATCCAATGGGTAAAGTGCCTGCGATTAAGCATGGCGATGAGCTAATTACAGAACAGGTAGCGATCTTTGGTAATGTTCTGAATCTGTGGAAAGAAGTATCATAGAAGCAAGATATAGCAGAGAGAAAGAAAAATGGTATTAGAACCTGTTCTGTGCCCAGCTTGTCAAAGTAGCGATGTCGTCAGACACGGATACTCAGGAGAAGG
>JANYIT010000150.1 GCA_025358725.1 Chamaesiphon sp. GL140_3_metabinner_129_sub | reverse complement strand
GTTTCTCCCGTCGAGCAATTTCCTCAATCAATCGATACCGCTGCTGTTGCGATGAACCATCCGCACTGCTATTACTACAGGTATGCGCCTCATCCACAATGACAAAATCGGGACAGTAAGCCAAGAAACTCGCTCGATGCCTGTCAGATTTTACATAGTCCAAGCTAACGATAATGTGTGGATAATACTCAAAGATATGTTTGCCACTGGGCAATCCCCGCTCCAACTTAGCCGCAGTACTAGATCTGACTACCACCGCCTCGATTTGAAACTTCTGCTTGAGTTCCTTTTGCCACTGCTGACATAGTTGCGGCGGACATAGAATTACTGTCCGGTGAATCTCCTGGCGATCGAGTAATTCCCTCGCAATCAAACCAGCCTCAACCGTCTTCCCAATCCCCACATCATCAGCGATTAACATCCGCACAGTTGGCAATCTCAGAGCCATCAACAGTGGCACCAACTGGTAGGGACGGGGATAAACCGACAATTTACCCAAACACCGAAATGGACTCGCCCCAGCCCGCAAATTCAGACGTGCAGCATCAAGCAAGAGTTGAAAGGAAGTACGATCGCCAATTGTCGCTGGGTTAGGGAGGGGAAATTCCGCAGAGGTTATCGGGTCTAACTCTTCTAACTGTTGATACACCGCACAGATTTGGTCTTCACTGCCACCAATGGGACGCAGTTGAGTTAATCGATCGTTCTTTTGGATGACGACCCAAAGCCGATCGCGACAAGAGACAATTGATGCGGATGAAGGGAGGTTGGTAGATGTTGTCATTGACCCTAATTTTTGAGATCGGCATCTAATTGACTCCTCAGTTACAGGAGTCAATTAGAAGTGAATTATTTGGTTGCATACAATGTGTTTTGGCTTGAAGCCTTAGTAGTTATAATGCCCAATCACCCGATCGATCTATCGGCGGAGCCTAAGCAGTTTGGAGCGATTAGGCTTCGCTTGACACACATTTAACTCATTTTGGAAGAGACGATCGACCATAGCCCTCGGTTCTAATTGACAGTGCAGCGGCAAAGCCGAATCTAGATGAGCGTTAAGTCGTTCGATCTTTAGATCTCCAGGAGAAACCAATATGTTCGATTGTCTAACTTCTGCCTACCGCCACTTCATTTGTTTGCGTTCCGGTGAATTTGAATGCCGAAAGTTCTCGCTCGGTGAAGCAATTCTCGAAGTATATTACGAGTTTTTGGCTTAAACTATCGACCTCACTAACTCGCAGATCCCTCGATCTGCGAGCTATTTTTTGTGTGTCCTGCGGCAGCGGATGGAATCGCGCTGAGGTTTCCGTCTGGCGACACGCCTCGCTTCGCTCGTCTACAGCGTGCGTTCCACCAGCGACGCGCGCTCGGCGGGTGTCCCGCCGAAAAAAGCGCGTCAAGACAAGCAGAGCCGTACCCATTCGACCGATTCATTAGATTTAGGAATTTTTATCATGACTAATCCTCAACCAGTCCGCGATCGCTTTGCCTCGCCCGAATATTGCAACCCAAATGCCAAGCTGCCATTCATTCAAAGCCTCCGAGGGGAAAATCCTGCTGAATGTGGGTTCTTTGCCAGCCTCGACCAGATGGCAAAAGCGAGCTGGTTAAATTTGCCTGAAACTTTAGATAGCTATACCTTCTCTAGCGGGGCGATCGAGCGAGGCTTAATCTTCCGTCAGCCTCGAATGCTGGTAGTTCCCAAGTCGGGACTGCTAGCAGCTCGGAGTGTCAAAGGTGAAAACGGCAGCTCGGAGATGGAATTGCTTGGCAAGTACGGTGACTTCAAAGGTCAGGCTGGGGTTTCTAACATCCAGATCTTTGAAGTGCTGCTACTCGATCTCGATAATCATCCCCTGCACGAAATCCCCTTCCAGTACATCGCTAAAGGTGCCACACAAGCCACTTTCTCATTCCACTACCAGCAGTTGCTCTTTGAAGTAACGCTTTGCCACGCCCAAGCTAACCGCATCTCTGCACGTCCGAAGTCGCTTGAATTCAACGCTTTGTGTGTCTTCGAGTTCGAGGTCGTGCGCGAGCTGGCGGGTAACGGTCAGAAAGCCCCTGCATGTAAGGTTGCCAGTCATACCAAGCCCACCCAGGCAAACTGGGAGAGCTTCTTTCTGGGTCGCAATGACGATCTAGCAAATCGCGTCCTCCAATTGCTGGATATCCCCGTCGAGCCAGCAGTATTCGCCGCTGCCAAGCCAGTTGCCCAGATTGCTCCTGCGATCGAGCCAGCTACACCAATCGTTATCGTCGATGCCGAAGACGAGGACGACATTCCATTCTAGTCAACTGCGCCATTCATCGATTCTTACCTGCGAACTTCCTCATAGTTCGCAGGTATTTTTATTACTTATAGGTGATTCTATGTATGCAGCGACAGCCGGAGTTGGTTCCAGTTTACAGCGTTTAGAAAGATTTCCAGACTATCAAAACAACCAGTTATTAATTCTGGCAGGTTTAGAGATGACGATCGCTTACAACCTACTAGAAGCTCGATACAAAATTTGGCATTCGATCTATTGAAAAAGGAGCAATAGTGCCACTAAATTTGCTGTCAACAAAAAGATGGAGGGCATTGCCTTCGACGCTGGTACATCGATAGTTAATGCTGGGAAGTTACTTAGCCAATACTATGACCAGCATGGAATCGATGATTTGAATCGAGAAGCTTGGAGCCAAATGATCGTGTCTTTAATAAGTGCCGATCGTTGGCTCAAAGAGCAATTTGGTGATGATTGTAATTCTAAGCAACTGAAGATAGATGTCTAGTCGATATCTATAGCAATCCTAAATAAGAAGCTTAGTCCAGACAGGGCAGACATGAAGCACTGCCCCTACAGCTCGATGTTGTCAGCAGGAACTCAAATAGGATCGCTATATAATTCCAAACTAATCTAACTACAAGAAAGCATGAACTCTAAAGAACTAATCCGAAAGCATCTAATCGCGCCAAGTCTATTTAAGTAATGCCGAAATCGCTGAAATATTTGCATCGCGATTCGATTACGAGAACGCTTGTATAAGTGTAGAAGGCAAAGAATTTCACGTCGATCTCGACGAAGCAAACGACAAATATTTCTGGTGGGAAGCAATCTCAATCGAAGTGTTTCTAAAGCCTAATATCACAGCCGCAGATCTCAACAACGAATCGCACCACGTATTCTCTACTGCTCGACAGGCATGGTTCGATTGTGCCCAGGCAAATAAGATCGCGCCCAATCGGGCAGAGGTGCTAGAAGTCTGGCTGGTTTCTGATTGGCTCTACAACAAACTCGGTTGCCAAGATGAATCGGTCGCTATCTGGAAAGGACTGCCACTCTGGGGTAGAACTAGTACGGGTTTTCCGATCGACCGAGAGGAAGTTACCCTTGCGAATTGCCAGACTTTGAGGTTTTACTTCAACACTTCCCCCAATCCTCAACATGGCTTGGGGGCTTTTTCGATGCTCGATCGATAGTCTTGCTGGATTGAAATTGAGAACCATCGGCAAAGCCGAATCTAGTTGAAGCAATATTTGCTTCAACCCACTCATCTTTTGGAGGATTTTGCTCGTGCAAGTTACAATTTCTGGCTCCATCGGTCGCGCTCCCCAGTGCTTATCTGACGATCGTTCGATTCTCGAAGCTGCCCTGGCAGTGCCAACTGGTGACGGAAAAGACTGGTTTGCTGTCAGATTCAGCAACGCTCTAGTCGAGGCTGCCCAAGTTATCCGTAAAGGTGACACGATCGCGATCGCTGGCGAACTAACATTTGAACCACTCCCAGATGGTTCGATCGCTCCCTCTAAGCCTGTGGTTGCTGTCTCGGATTTGCAATCGTGCGACTCACCCATAGCTTACTAAGCGCAGATGCCAGAACGTTTACACCGTCTCAAATATCTGGGTCTGTGTAGATTCTGCTTCGATTTGCGCTCTCATTACTCACCATCTCTCTGGAGGATTCTCATGAACTCGGCTACTTCCAATCTCATCATCCTGACCGCTGACGTTAACGAAGACAAGATCGTTGGTACGGCGATCGACGGTGATATCAAAGTGCTGTTTGCAGTTGACGAGATCGAAGTCAATCGGCAGATATTTTTACCCGAAGCTAATCTCGTCGTCTCCGGCAAGTTTCGGCTCGGTCGGGATGCTGGCACTGTTGGCATCTCGATCGCGAGAGTCATTGCCGTTGTCTCGTTGCCCGTCGCAACTTCCAGCGAGAGCGCAGCCCCAGTCGAGCTAGTCGCCCTCCCTAGTGATGCTCCGACTAAATCCCAGCGGAAAACTTCCACCGCTCGGAGCAAGAAAGCAGCGAAGACCCCAATTGCAGCTTAATCTCTCCCTGCTCGAAAAGCCCCGATCGTCTAGTAACGATCGGGGCTTTTCGTTTATCTACCTACTATCGCCAACGCCATGCCGAAAACCATCGACAACCCAGCCCAACTCAAGCTAGACCTGTTTGAACTGCAACCTGTAACTGCACGGGCTGAAAACATTCCAGAAATCGTACATCCTCGTCCTCAACCACTGCGGATTCCCAATCTCAAGCTAGCTGACAAATTGGACAAACTAGCCGCCACTATGCAGAAAACAATCGATGCAAAACTACATCCAGCGATCGCCAACCAAAATATTACTGCCCGTCGCTCGCGAATTGCCGCCAGTATGCGCGAAGAAGGTCAACAGCTAGCACTCATCCAGCGGTGGCTTGAAGGACTCGCCCAGGCACATCGGACTGGCATCTGTCCCGCTCGATTTGCCAAGATCGACAACCGGAAACAGTTGGAAGATTTTGCTACCGTTCATCGCTGGGATCGAGAAGATTCCAAGTATCTAAAAGATTGCTTTACTTATGGGTATTCGATCATCGAACGACTTGCCCAGTTTGGCATCAAGTCCAGTGCCGAGGCAATCGCCACCGTCGAACGATTGAACGAACTGTGCCATAGTCCCGCACCGGAGATCGACCGATCCGTTGAAAAGGCTAACGAGCTGCGTCGTCGAGCGATTTATACTAAAGTCCCCGATTTCTTCCCGACTCCGCCAGCAATAATCGATCGGATGCTACGGCTTGCCCGCATCGAACCCGCTCACCAAGTACTGGAGCCATCTGCTGGAGCTGGCGATATCTGTCTTGCGCTGCGGCAGTTGGGAGTCGAGCGCATCGATTGCTTTGAGGTAAATAACGTTCTCAGGGAAGCTCTGACCTTATTGAGCTTTGAAGCATCGGGTTGGGACTTCCTGACGACTACGCCGCAACCGATTTACGATCGCGTGGTAATGAATCCGCCATTTAGCAAGGATGCTCATATCGACCACGTTCGCGCTGCCTATGACTGGTTGGCTCTAGGTGGCGAACTTGTGGCGGTATTACCCAACGGGTATCGGGATAGTCGAATTACCCAGCGGCGAGAATTTGCCGACTGGCTGGATAGTCTCGGTGCTAATAACTATAACAATCCTGCCGATGCTTTTACCAAGAGCGATCGTAGCACGGGAGTTTCGACCCATCTAATTCATCTCAAACGTTAAGCCATGTCTGGGCTTGACGGTTCTAAAGATCGATCGATGGGGACGCGGCATAGCCGCAGTTATTTGGAAGTTCACCTATTTTGCCGCCAAATCCATTTGGGTTTGGCGGCTTTCTCATATCCATAACTATATTTTGAGGACAAAAACATGAAATCAGGTTTAACTCTGGTCGAACTCGCTCAAGAACTCACCGCTCAACAAGAATCTAAGCGAGATTTCCACGCGCCAACATCTAGCCTGTCAATGCAAATTGACGGTCGGTTTCAACTCGATACCAACAGCGGTAAAGAACAGATGCCAGCTACGGATTACGCCCACGCACAAATGGCATCTCGGTTGTCGATTCCCAAGCCATATTACGATCGGATGCGCGCCCAAAGCCCCGATTTGTTGGCTGCGAATGTTAACCATTGGATTGCTGGCAAGCAAGGCGAAACCTCTTTGGTACGGACGTTACGTGGTCAAATGCGTGCGTTTCTCTCCAACCGATATCGAATAGTTGACAATGCCGACATTCTGGCAATCGCCATTCCCGAATTAGCAGACATGGGCGATAGCCTCAAAATCGTAAGCTGCAACGTTACCGACCAAAAGATGTACCTCAAAGTTGTCAACACCAACGTTGAAGCTGCAATATCGGTCGGAGACGTAGTGCAAGCAGGTTTCACGCTGTCGAACGGTGAATTAGGCAATGGGTCGATTAGTGTCGAACCCTACTTGCTCCGTTTGGTCTGCCAGAACGGTTTGGCACTTCCAGACCGCAAGGTTCGCAAGAATCATGCAGGGCGCATTACCGAGAACGAAGACCTTTATGCGAGCGATACCGTCCAGGCGATCGACAACGCCTTCAAGTTGAAGATTCGCGATCTAGTGCGGAATGCCATAAGCATCACCACCTTCCGCGATGCAGTTGCCGATTTGCAAGCCTCGAAGAATGATACGATCGCGGGTCATCCAGCCAAAGCCGTTGAAGTCACTGCCAAAGCGATCGGTCTGAATGGCGATGAATCCAGTTTGGTTCTCAATCATTTGATTCGTTGGTAATGTTCTGAATCTGTGGAAAGAAGTATCATAGAAGCAAGATATAGCAGAGAGAAAGAAAAATGGTATTAGAACCTGTTCTGTGCCCAGCTTGTCAAAGTAGCGATGTCGTCAGACACGGATACTCAGGAGAAGG
>JANYIT010000149.1 GCA_025358725.1 Chamaesiphon sp. GL140_3_metabinner_129_sub | reverse complement strand
AGTAACCCGCGCGTTGTTAAAAAGACCCGTTCAAAATTTCCAGCGAAAAAACCTTTTCATCCTGGTACGGGAACTCAGCACCCACACCTTAGTTTCTCTATTGCTAGCACTGCTTAGAGCTTAACCGAGAAGTATTGAGAGAGTACCCACCGTTTCAGCTCTTGTAACCCTTCTGCTACAAATTTCAGCGTTATCGCTCCATGCTCATGCTCGACAATTTCCTGACTGGGATGCCAAATTCGTTCGCGGATATAGGGCGCAGTCTTCCCATCGAACCAAATTTCAATTGACTGGAGTTCCCCGCCTACCTCCGCCTGAAAAATATCCTCAAAGTGCTGCTGTGCATTAAAACTAGGATCGCGGGTGAAACTTTGCTCTAATATTTCTAGCTTGCGAATTCGATCGACTCGGAACCATCGAATCGCCTGATGATTGTGGCAAAATCCAATGACATAAGGATTCGTACTGCGATAGATATGGAGCAGATAGGGATCGAAAGTTCGATCGCCCACACTATCTCGACTAGCGGTATAGTAGGTCATCTGGGTCGAATAACTCCTCTGACAAGCGGTTTCTAGACTCTGCCAAATCTGCGGATCGAGATCGATCTTGGCTCCAGTCCGAAATAGTACTCTGTCACTGGCTACTTGTTGTAAATTCACCCAAGTAGTCTCTGGTAAACGCTCTCCTAGCCGTTGAATCGCCGATCGAAGTTGTACACTATAAGCTGAACCCGCACAACCTTCTAGCATCCGCGCACCCAGTATTAGCACGAATAATTCGCCTTCACCGAGGGGAATAGTCGGCAGGTTCCAATTCAGATCAGTATAGTGCCAACCTTTGGTTTTGGTATACTCGATCGGTCCATGATAGCGATTTCTCAAGAATTCCAAATCGTTACGAATCGTGCGTTCGGTAACTTCTAATTCCGCTCCTAAACTACTAGCGGTATGTCTCCCCGCTGTTTGTTGGCGGAATATTTCGTCGAGTCTAATCAAGCGTTCGAGCTTAATCGGCGTAGTTGATTTCATAGGTAAGTTAGCTGACTACGCTCAGAATACCCAACCAACCCGGAAAAAACCTTTCCGACTTAAAAACATCTATACTTATTTGTTGTTGATTCTATTTCCGAGTATCTTCTGCTGAAGCAGATGCTGCGCCAACGCCAACGAAAGGTAAAACCCAGTGAAATTAGTTGCGATCGATTTTGAGACTGCCAATCGCGATCCGAATAGTGCCTGTGCTTTGGGCATAGTTCAGATTGAGAACCAAACTATCGTCCATGAGGAGATCTTCCTGATCCGTCCCCCATCCTACCGCTTTGAATTTACCAAAATTCATGGCATCATGTGGTCTGACGTAGCCCAAGCCCCAACATTTAAACAAGTCTGGGCACAAATTTCCACCAGAATTGAACGTGCCGATGCTTTAGTCGCCCACAATGCTAGTTTCGATCGACGGGTACTGTACGCCTGCTGCGATCTATACCAAATTCCCCAACCCAAACAAAAGTTTATTTGCACCGTCGCCCTCGCCCGCGAGCGGTGGAATCTCTACCCCACCAAACTCCCCGATGTCTGTCGGCATCTGAATATCACCCTCAATCATCATCACGCGCTGTCTGATGCTCGTGCTTGTGCAGAGATTGTCATTGCTGCTTCTCCCCTAGAGCATCGAGTTTAATCGCTCACATCTTGTATACGTATATCTTATTACTACCACACCCCGTGGGTACCCATAAAGCGGCGTTTTTATTCGGAGGGAACCCCCGAATAAAAAAACGACAAGACAGAGCACCCCTACACAATTAACCTGTAGGGGTGCCCTTTATGGGTACCCTCAGATCTACGCTTACTAATAATATTTTTATACTGGTGCAAGATGTGAGATAGCTCTATCAACGCAGTCTACATTGATGGCGGTTACTCCTCAACCTATTTTCTGGAGATCTGACGCTGAAGACTAGCTACCAACTTAGGCTTCAGAGCTTCCAGCTCTTCCTTGAGCGATCGTTTACTTTCCTTGATTTGACCGTGTGTAGTGGGAGTATTTTGACTTTCTACCAGCCATTCCTTGAGTAGTTGAACTTTTTTGGCAGGAATTTTTCCTTCGATCGTGCAGACACAACGTTCATCGCCTTCAAGGGCAAATAGCACTAATCGGTAGGCACTTGTTTGAGTGAGAATTTTGAGTGTTTTTTCACCGATGGGCTTTTTGAGATCTAAATAACAGGGCAACATCCGATGCTGCTGCTCATCTTTGTACAAAGTTGTCAGCCACAATAGCATCGGATGGGGCGAACCAACAAATAGAAACTGAGAATGCGGTTTATTGTTCTGGTATTTCTCAATATCATTGCGAGAAAGCATGATCCACATCGTGACTAGTTCAGTATTTTCATGCTTAATTAACTGGGGAAAAACAATTTCGGCTCTAGGCTTGTCTTTTGGCCAAGTACTTTGACGGCAGATATCATCTGCGGTAGGTGGGGTAAGTTCTCCACTGTTACCTTTTTTGATCGGTGGGGGTAGCAGTTGAGCAGGGGCTTGTTCGATTTGTTCGAGAACTTTGAGGACATCAGTCACACGAAGAGGGCGTTGTTCGGCTGTTTTTGCCATACACTGATTAACCACATCCATTAATGCCTGTGGCAAGTTCAGTTTAGCTTTGACTTCACTAAATGATTTGGGTGTTTGATAATGGTGCGATTGAAACCATCCTTCAAACGAACTAGCTTTGGGTTTTAATGGGAGTTCACCTGTGAGCATTTGGAACATCATAATCCCCAAACTGTAGATGTCTGCCCGATTGTCTAGGGTTTTGCCATCCATCTGTTCGGGGGAACAGTAGGCAGGAGTTCCCATAAATCCAGTCGGGGATTCATCGGATTTGAGTAAGGCAATGCCAAAATCGAGAACTTTAACTAGTTCGCCTAAGGTGGCATCTTTGATGACGATGATGTTGCTGGGCTTAATGTCACGATGTACAACCTGAGTAACATTGCCATCAATTTCAATCCCATCATGAGCGCATTGCAAGCCCAAGCAAATCTGCCGCATAAAGCTAAAAAACTTCGGTAGCGGCATGGGTTTATTTTGCATCACCTCTTTGAGACTATCTCCCTTGAGATATTCCATTACATAGAATGGCATTTCCTCATCATCGACACCATAGTCTCGTACTTTGACGATGTGGATACTTTTTTCGCCCAACAGGGCACTGATGGTGGCTTCACGCATGAATCTGTCGCGCACCCGTTGGGTCATTTTTGATCGCGACAAAAATTTAACGGCTACAATCACACCGCCCAATAGTGTATCCTTCGCTTGATACACTTGCCCCATAGAACCTTTTCCCGCTATCTCCAATAGTTGATAGCGTTGAACAAGTAAGCGACCATAATGTTCATCTCTCACGCGATCAATGCCTCCATGTCGCTGGATAATGAGATTGGAAACCAATTAATAATATTTATCAGTTGAAAATAAAAATTGAACATCAAAACAAAGGCGATCTGGTTAAACTATTAGCTCTGGGTGAGAGATTGTGCTCTAGTGGGTCGATTTTTTTGCTCAAAAGGCTAAGTCAACTAAAAAGATCGCAATTTAATTTAGCAACTATCTACTTCCTGCCTATACATTGCTAGGCTGCTCAGTTTCGCTCAAGCTGTAATTAATCTAGAAATCAAAAGTTTCCCTACTTGATAGATCATCATAGATGATAAAGATTATGATCAACTGATATATCTAGCTATTTAAAATTATTTTAAATTTGAGGATGTTGGTAAATGAACTTATATTCAATATACCCAATTCAATGGTGATGATGGACATCACCCAATAGCATTGGCTGTTTTGCTCCGGTAGCCGTAGGTAAGTTGCCCGGAATCTGATGATGTCGCCAATATGCTAACACGGCAAAAGCGATCGCTTCTTTGTAATCTCCATCTACTCCCGCATCATCAGTAGTCACGATTTGGCTCTGGGGTAGGTGCTGTTGCAGCCGTTGATGTAAATAGAGATTACGACTACCCCCTCCACACAGTAATACCCGATCGGGTAATTGTGGTAAAAACCGATGGTAACTAGCCGCGATACTACTGGCGGTCAGATCGGCGAGAGTGGCTAATAGATCTGCGGGCGTAAGCTGATATGCCAACCCATCAGTGATACAAGCTTGGAGATACTCCCTGCCAAATAACTCTCTCCCCGTCGATTTGGGCGGTGGAGTCTGAAAATAGTCTTGGGCTAACCATTTTTGAACTAAAGGTTGACAGACACTCCCTGTCGCCGCCCATGCACCATCTCGATCGAAGGTTAATTCACCTTGACTGAGCTGAGTCACGGCTAGGTCGAGTAAACTATTCCCTGGGCCTGTATCCCAACCACAGACTTGCTGCTCCCAATTGGGCTGACTCTGGGGGGGTAAATAGGTGACATTCCCAATTCCACCTATATTCTGAATGCAGCGATGTTCGATTTGGTCGCTCAAGAGATAGGCATCAGGTTTGGGCACTAGCGGCGCACCTTGTCCGCCAGCAGCGATATCGGCAGCCCGAAAGTTGTCAATGGTGGTAATTTGAGCGATAGAGGCGATCAATTCTCCTCTCCCAAGCTGGAGACTATAGCCCATATTTTCAGCGGTTGTGGGGCGATGAAAGACCGTTTGACCATGAGAACCGATCAGACTAGCGGGGGATTGATTCGCCTGAATCGCGTTCGCCGATCGTGCAAAACACTTAGCAATCCGATCATCCAATTCAGCTAGTTCCAACATCGATAATTTTTCGCCACCACAGACCGCCAGAATTTGCGATCTGAGCTGGTCAGGATACGGATAAGTTTCCCCAGCCAGCAACCTGACCCGCAAATCGAGTGTCGTTCCGCTAATTTCTACCAAGACGGCATCAATGCCATCCACTGATGTCCCACTCATTAACCCAATTACTTTCATCGATCGCTATCTATTGATATTTCAACAAGTTGCTCTATTGCTATGTTATACTCGAAAGGCTGTGGGTCAACTAGATGACTCACCTATATTACCAGTTAAATTGCTTCAAAATGATTAAAATACGACTCAAAAGATTTGGTAAAAAGCGGGAAGTTAGCTACCGCCTAGTCGCAATGCAAAGCACCTCTAGACGTGACGGTCGTCCATTAGAAGAATTAGGCTTCTACAACCCCAGAACCGATGAAGTTCGACTCGAAACTGAGGCAATCCTCAAAAGACTCGGACAAGGTGCCCAGCCTACTGAGACCGTCCGCCGGATTCTAGAAAAAGCGAACGTCATCGAACGAAAAGAGATCGCACATAAAGGTACCTAAGTAACGTGACAGTTTTGACCCATCAACCCAATTTGCCTGACTACGAGCAACTGGTCAAATTTTTGTTTCAACCGTTTTTGAGCGCGGCAGATGAGATCGGGGTCGATTGTGAATACACAGTCGATCGTCATCGTGTCTGGATGCGCGTCGCTGTTGCTAGCAACGACCAAGGCAGTGCTTTTGGTCGCGGCGGACGAAATATCCAGGCAATTCGGACAGTTCTTCAAGCAGCCGCGACAGCAGTTGGTCAATCTATTCATCTAGATGTCTACGGGAGCAATTCCAACTCCAGGCATCTAGACTCAGACACGTCAACTGGTGGCGCAGCCGCTGCTGGTGAAAATCGATCCTCTGGCATCAGACCTACTCGCAGATCGCCTGATGGTGGGGACAGACCGAATGAGATCGATGCTCCAGAGGAAAAACCTCGCCAACGTTCTAGCGTCCCGCCACCCCGCCCCCGTCGCTAGATTTATTTCAAAAGTCAGGGGATAGGGGATAGGGAATAGAAAATAGCGTTTTTTTTGACAAAAACAGCACTGAAAACGATTATATTTTCACTTCCACCAGATTTCTAATGACTCGGTTAGAGATCGAAAGCTCAACTATCCACTATCAACTTTCAACTAATTTATCCCATCGTTACTTGTTGTGTTGCCATCAATGCGGCAAGCCCGATTGCCCCCCGCTGGGAGCCGTGATAATTGGACATACCCAACCAGATCCGATCGCTACCGCGTTGGTGACGATAAAAGCGGGGTGAAGCATTGATATAGGCACAAGCACTATTAATTCCCGCAACGAACTGCTGAGTTTCTAAATAGGAATCAGTGACAATACAATCAGCGTGTCCACTACTATAGTTATCGATTGTGGTGATCGCTTCATCCACGCTTTTAACCGATTTGAATGCGACAATTTTACGTAAATACGGGTGACTCCATTCCCCATCCTGAGCTAATTGCAAGTATTCTCCATAATTAGATACCATCTCTCGATCGCCGCGCAGTTGAAAGCCCTTATCCTTTAAACTTTTCCACAGCATCGTCAAGGATGTCGATCCTCGATCGGTATGAACTAATACCTTCTCGATCGCATTGACAGCATCTGGTTCTCCCACATGACTATCACAGATGGCATGACGAACTAGGTCAAAATCCCCATTCGCCCCCCAGTATAAATAACAATTACCGATCGCCGCTGGCAAAATTGATACAGTTGCCTGCTGGGTCACCTGATGAATCAGACTCGGACTTCCATAGGGGATTACCAAATTCACCTGCTGAGTGTGGGTTAATAGCTCGTATAACAGACTAGGACTGGAATCAATGAGTTGGATTGCATTTTGAGGAAAATCAGCTTGCTCTAGCCCGATTCTCAGTGCAGTCTCGATCGCGAGGTTAGTGTGTTGTGCCTCTGAGCCTCCACGCAGAATGATACTATTACCCGTTTTGAGGCTCATTCCTGCGGCGATCGCTCCCAATTCTGGCAGTGCTTCGTAAATAAAAGCTACCGTACCCAAAGGTTTAACTTGGCTGTAACTATGACGATCGCTTACCTGTGAACCGAGATCGGTACTGCCAGCTACCGACGATAGCTCGCTCAGACGATACAACAAATCGATATACCGTTGGAGACGTTCGGGAGTAAGTTTCAACCATTCCAGCAGTAGATCGGAAATACCTAATTCTCGGCTTGCCTCCAGATCGAGGGTATTAGCTTCGAGAATATCGTGAAAGGCTGCTCTCAAAGCTGTCGCCATCGATCCGATTGCCTGCTCTCGTTGCTTTCTATTAGTTAGCGCAAGGTGTCGTCCAGCTTGAACTGACTGATGCAATACGCTGGCTAGGTTGGGGTTGGCACTCGCATGTTCCATAGGGAGGTTCTAACCTTGGTCGAATAACCAGAGCGTGATGACGGTAATGACAACAATAGCTATCGCCATTGATAATATAAGATTAAAGACCGCACTGGTTACTGTTACTCTAAAATAAAGTCTCAAGGTCAATAGCACTAGCGCAATTATGCCTAAACATTGAAGCCATAATGCCCAACTATCTCGCGATCTCACCAATGTCCAAAAAGTGCTATTTGGCAACGATCTGAGGGTCTGGAACCGTTGACCATTCCAATAATAACGCCGTTTGTATGGATAAGTAGCTGCTAATTCCTCGATCGTCAAACTATCTTCCTGCATCACAAAAATGCGATGGCATCGATCGCATCCAAAAGCTTCTGTCAGGACAATCTGTTGGAGTTTCCCCTTGGGATGACAGGGGCAGGGATATTCTTGGTCTAAGTAAATTTTCTGCTGGTGATGAGGTGACACAGGAAATATAATAGTTTGTCGCCAGACGCTACGCTAACACATTCGTATTGTAGCGTTGTACCCACGATCGACGGTAATTAAGATGGATCTAACCTAGTATTGTTTTAGTAGCATACAAAAAGAGTCTCCTTAAATTGGGAGACTCTTTGTAAATCTTTTAGTATAGACTTTACATTTAAGCGGGAGACGCGATTCGAACGCGCGACATCAACCTTGGCAAGGTTGCGCTCTACCACTGAGCTACACCCGCGAACTTGCAGTTTTTTTGACCACACTTATTATTATCGCAGAAGCCTGATTGTTTGTCAACATCAATAGCTGAAAACTTTGAATTGGGGTAGGGGCAATTCAAGAATTGCCTCTACCTCAAATTTCTGGAACTGCAGCAGCTCCCGATCGAAACCATCTGAACGGATACGCTACGCGAGTAGGGCTAACATGAGCCGAGACTTTAGTCTCTGGGAGACTCTTATCCCTCACTGGCGTTAATTACTCAATTTTTTGTAGCCCAACAATCTTGGGATCGATAATTTTCTGTCCAACATTGGGAAACTTAATGGCGACAGATTGTTTATTTGCAGTCCCAAATACATGACTAATTTCGCCGACCCCAAAGCTGCGATGGATTACGCGATCGCCGACGCGCCATCCTGTGGTTTGATTGGTGACATTACCAACGGTCTTAGGAGATTTTGCAGGGGTTTTAGCTGTAGTTTGAGATTTGACTTTGGTACGAAGATTGCTATTGATTAATTCTGGTGGTAATTCACCAATAAATTGCGATCGAACTGCGGGTTCTCTAGAACCATATAAGCGACGTTCTCGGGCATGGGATAGATATAACATTTCCTGAGCGCGGGTGATGCCGACGTAGCATAATCGACGCTCTTCCTCTACTGCCAAAGGATCGTTGAGCGATCGATAACTGGGAAATAAGCCTGCTTCTAATCCGACAAGAAAGACGATTGGAAATTCTAGTCCTTTGGAAGCATGTAATGTCATCAGGGAGACGGCTTCTTTACCTTCTTGAAGATTATCTAAGTCAGAACTGAGCGCAGCACTGGCGAGGTAAGCTTCGAGTGTTGGTGTCTCATTTTCTTCCTGAAATTGAATTGTTGCGTTGACTAATTCTTGAATGTTTTGAACGCGCTCCAAGGCTTCATCTGTACCTTGAGTTTGCAATTCTTGGACGTAGCCAGAATCTTCAATAATTCCAGTAACGATCTCGACGATGGGGCGAGTTTCCGCTTCACCGCGCCATTTATTAATAATCTCAGCAAAAGTCAGAACTCCCTTCGCCGATCGACCTGCGACAGTCTTGACTGAAGTATCATCATTGAGAATTTCCCATAGAGGTACACCTAATTGATGGGCAGCATTTTGGAGATTATCGATCGTCGTTTGTCCAACACCACGGCGGGGAGTATTAATTACGCGGAGCAAACTAACTGTGTCACTAGGATTGGCGATCGCCCGCATATATGCAATGATATCTTTGACTTCGCGGCGATCATAGAACTTCAATCCACCAACAATTGTATAGGGTATTTGCGATCGCACAAAGGCATCTTCAATTGGTCGAGATTGGGCATTGGTACGGTATAACGCGGCAAAATTACCATGATTTAGTTCAGAATTTTCGCGAATTAGTTTCCGAATTTGACTGACAATAAATTCAGCTTCATCAATCTCATTATCAGCTTTATATAGGAAGATCGGTTCCCCTTCTCCTCGTGTGGCTTTAAGCACCTTATCAATTCGTTGAGTATTATGTTGAATGAGATGATTGGCTGCTGCTAATATATTTTCACGCGATCGATAGTTTTCTTCCAATTTCACCATTGTTTCAGTGCGATCATCCGGCATACTATCGCCAAAATCATCCTGGAAATTCATCAGAATCGTAAAATCTGCTGCTCGGAATGAATAAATAGATTGATCCGCATCGCCAACTACAAAGATTGATCGATGTTCCCACGCATCGAATATTTTGCTATCAACACCATTAGTAACTAACAGTTGAATTAGATCGTATTGAGTGCGATTGGTATCCTGATATTCATCGACTAAAATGTGGCGAAACTTTTTATGCCAATAGTCTAATACTTGGGCATTTTGACGAAATAGGTGAACGGGAACCAACAATAGATCGTCAAAATCGAGAGCATTATTTGCACAGAGCGCATCTTGATAATGTTTGTAAACATCGGCAATCACCCGCCCTTTATAACTATTTTGTTCTTTACTATAATCATCAGGCGATAAACCCTGATTCTTGGCAGTACTAATCGCATAACGAACAGAACGCGGTTCAAATTTTTTGTCGTCTAAATCTAACTGTTTGACAACAATTTGCTTGACTAATCCCTGACAATCAGCATCATCAAAGATCGAGAAATTGCGATTCCATGTCCGCCCCTTCTCATCCTGATATTTCTCAATATCAAATCGCAAAACCTTACTAAATAAGCCGTGGAATGTGCCAATCCAGAGATCTTTGATAATTGTCTTGTAAACATGTGATCGCATTTGAGTCTGCTGGTACTCATCCAACGCTCCCCAAGCTTTCCCGTACTTAAATTCTGACTGCTGCTGGGCAAATAAGATCTCAATTCTCGATCGCATTTCCTTGGCAGCTTTATTTGTAAAGGTAACTGCTAAAATATGTGCTGGATCGACATGATGAGTCCGAATTAAATTAGCAATTCGATAGGTAAGTGCGCGAGTTTTGCCACTACCAGCACCAGCTACTACTAATAAAGCTCCACAATAATGCTCGACGGAACGCCGTTGGGAGGGATTGAGATGAGCGAGAAAATCAGTATTGGCAGTCATTTAGAGAGTGGGGAGTGGGATTTGGAAACAGAGAAAAAGTCTGGAGATTGGAGGAACGAAACCCAGTTTATCAATTTTATGATCTCGAAAAGAGTGTTTAAATAGTTATCTTTGAATACGCACACCTGGTGTAGATCCCCCTGTCTTGTCAAATAGTCGCTAATTCGTAGCGGTAATTCGATCGAGATGTTAATAATCATCCACGGGCTGGGTAGACTAAATTTAGCTACTTCAGACAAGAGTGCTACAGGCTAAAGATATTTGCAGATGAGATCTCGATCGAAGTGTTAAAATCATCCACGGGCTGGGTAGACTAAAGTTAGCCAACCGTATAGCCGTTCCCTAGTTGTAATTGTAAATGGTGGAGATAAAACACTATTGACAATTTTCTTTATCACCCCTTTCTCTTCTATCTAAGTAGATTTATCAGATACTCACCAGCAGATTACTATGAAAATGAAAACTCGTTCTTCGATCAGCAGCGTTGCACTCGGTATCGCAACTTTGGCACTAGCTTTTAGTCCCGCCAACCAAGCACAAGCAGCAACAATCACTACTTTGTTTAACACTGGTGTGGACGATTCTGGAGCTGTGGTAACAGATAATGCCTCTAATGATACTCATTACAGTCTAACAAGTGTTCCTAGTGGTAGTACTGCTAGCACTGTTATTCGGACTAGTGGATTCCCACTTGAGTATTATCTTGCAGGCAACACAGCATCAGCTTGGATCGGCCCAAATAATAATACTGGCCTTGTTAGCCCAGGTGGTCAATATACTTACCAAACAACATTCGATCTTTCTGGTTTTGATGTCAGTACAGCTAGCATCATCGGGAAATGGAGTGCTGATGACAGTGGAAGCGATATTCTCCTCAACGGTCAGAGTATCGGATCGGTTGCTACTGTAGGTCAGGAATATTTCACACCGTCCTTTACTCTTAACAATAGTTTCTTGATTTCAGGGGTTAATACGCTACAGTTTATCGTAAATAATTCCGCTGATGGTAGCGGTGGCCCTACTCCTACTGCGCTGAGAGTAGAATTCTCCAATGCTACTGCTGATCTCGCATCCACTGCGGTACCTGAGCCTTCCGATTTGATGGGAACTGCATTCGCGTTTGGATCTGTTGTCTTCCTCAAACGCAAAATGACTAAAAAAAATATTAAGCTATAAGTCATTCCAGATCGGGATTTGGAATGAACTAGCAATCCGGTTTCTGTTTAGAAGCCGGATTTTTTAATTTTCAATCGATTATTTTGTTGCCAACTCTACTCCAAATACTTCAGCAAAGACTTTATTGACCTTATAGCCAGAATCGATCGATTCTAATGGATCTTTGCGAAGTCGATGGCGCAAACAGAGGGCAATAATCCGACAAATATCATCTAGAGTTACCTCTGTCCGCCCTTCAAAGGCAGCTAAAGCTTTGGCTGCGCGGTTAGTGACAATATCGCCTCGTAGTCCGTCCACATCGCATTCTGAGCAGACTTGAGAGATTTTTACCCGTAGGTCGTAATCGAGAGAAACACTTGCCAATCTGGTTTGAGCATCGACGATCTTCTGTTGGAGCAGAACTTGTTCGCCTTGATATTCAGCCGTAAATTTGTTGGGGTTTTGGTCAAAATCAGATCGCTGTTCGACGATTTGGACTCGGAGTGCTGGCTCTTTGACAGTGCGAATTTCGGCGTGCATCCCAAACCTGTCGAGTAATTGGGGACGTAATTCGCCTTCTTCTGGATTTCCTGAGCCAACTAGTACAAATCGGGCAGGGTGACGGATGGAGATCCCTTCTCGTTCTACAGTATTCCAACCACTAGCGGCTGAATCGAGTAAGACATCTACGAGATGATCGTCAAGGAGATTGACCTCATCTACATATAAAATGCCCCGATTGGCTTTAGCGAGTAATCCAGGCTCAAAAGCTTTAACTCCTTCCGACAGGGCTTTTTCAATATCGATCGTGCCACAGACACGATCTTCTGTCGCACCCAATGGTAAATCTACCATTGGCACTTTTTTGGTGGCGACGGGAAAAGTTGCATGAGTAGTCAGAAATTCCTGACGTAGTTCTTCACTCATCAAATCTGGATCGCTGGGATGACTGTTGAAAGGATCACCAGCTACCACATCAATCTCTGGGAGCAGATCTGCTAATGCTCGAATAGTGGTAGACTTACCCGTGCCTCGATCGCCCATGATCATTACCCCACCAATAAAGGGGTCAATCACATTCAATAACAGAGCTAATTTCATTTCCTCTTGCCCAACAATGGCAGTAAATGGAAATACAACCCGACGCGCTGTAGCGGGCGATTGGACAATAGCAGCCACAATGATTACCTACACTAAATAATTTCGATCGTCTTTATTATAGAGGTTAGCGGGACGAGAACATAGTGGATTGAGCGATGAAGGATCAAATAGTTGGATGATGAGAAACTTAACTAATCCTCTAAACATGCCGATCATTAATCAATATTCAGCATAAAGTCTATTTAGAACAGCTAAGTCAGCAGCTATAATATTTAACAATTTAAAAGATTTGTGGCATACCAAATTAGATGGCACGTAGCAATTTAATAACGATGTTGCCGATCATTATGAGGTATGTTGCTTGATTAATTCATCTTTTGAGGATCGAAACGATTCATCTTCGGAATTTCTCCGATTGGCATCATCACCAGTGGAGTACGATTCGATCGATTCACGCCAACAGATTAATCGCGCTGCTCTTAGTGATGATTCAGGTGATCTTGCCTATGCACAGCAGCAAATTAACACACCACTGCACCAATCTATTATTATCCCTTCGACAGACGAAAAATTGGATGTCAATGTCGAACTTGATTTGCTGTTAGCATCATTAGAACAAGTTATCCCACATCCACCTACTCGATTAGGCTTTGCCTCCGCTACGCGAACGCAACCAAATAAATCTAGTTCGATTTCTGGCATCCTCTCAAAAATTACTGTTGCCGATCCAGTTACACACACTCAGCAGTTATTGCAAGAGCTAAATATTACCCACGAGCAACTCATTACTGCGTGGGCTGAATTGAAAGTTTTACATCAATACAATCAAGCTCAGGTTAATTGTATTGATGATAGTCTGCTGGAAGTCAAGCAACTTAAATTTCAGACTCAACAATTAGCACAGCATAGTATAAATCAGATCGAGCAAGTCCAAAAAATGCTCGATTCGTTAGCGCAAATTCGTACAGAAATTGTCACTAGTCTAAATAAATTTGGTGGCTCTGAGGAGATCCATTCGATGTTGGCTCAACTTGAAGCAACTCGCCATACTTTAGTAATTACCCACGAACAAGCCATTACTGGACAAGCAGCTTTTTATGAATTTTCACAGGTAATTCAGGCACAAGTTGCTGCCCGAAGCCATGACTCCGAGCATAAATTACAGCAATATCAAGAGTCAATTCAGAGCCTATTTCAAACTATCGCCACAGATCGACTCCAAATTGCGGAGATGAGTGTTGATATGAGCAAAAAATTCACCGATCTAGATGGTGTAAATGCTCAGATCACGACTATGCACGCGCAGATCATCGGAAAATCCCAAACCCTACAATCCAGAATTGCGGAAATCGATCGAGGTTTTGCTGAACTTTCACAATCGGTGCAGCAGGAACAGAAACAATTCTATGAACTAACCGTAGAAACGATCGAGAAAGCAGATATCATCCGCGCTCAATTGGCAGATCTTATCAAACAGATTAGTAGAGATCGAGTCACGATCTCTACACTCAAAACTGAAATTAGCTTTCTGCGTCAGATGCTCGATCAAGATATCAAACAGCAATTAAGTGAATTTGATTTGCGTTTTCAAGAAATGCTGTTGACATGGAGTGATTTCCACGCTCGTCAAAAAAATCAGATTGTTGCAATCGAAAAACTTTCCACCTGGTTATGGGTAGTATCTTTTTCGATGGGGATTCTTTTCATCCTGTTTATTTGGATTCTCAATAGTCTCAAATAAAAATCGCTAGTTGAGTATGACTAAAGAATCAGAAAAAGATTTTAGTTTGTTGTCGAAGTCTACTTGGGTAATGTTCTGAATCTGTGGAAAGAAGTATCATAGAAGCAAGATATAGCAGAGAGAAAGAAAAATGGTATTAGAACCTGTTCTGTGCCCAGCTTGTCAAAGTAGCGATGTCGTCAGACACGGATACTCAGGAGAAGGAA
>JANYIT010000147.1 GCA_025358725.1 Chamaesiphon sp. GL140_3_metabinner_129_sub | reverse complement strand
TGTAATGCCAGAATACTGTCGAGTACGGTGGTAGGTCTGTGGGTAAGTCCCCCCAATTACACCCATTCTTTAGTTGATAAAATATTCCATCCAAAATTTGTCGCTTTGTCCATTTCAGTGGTTTAGTCTTCTTCTTTTGTGGTAGCAATGGTTCGATGATTTCCCACTCTCTGTCTGTCAAGCTGCTTGCATACACCATTTATTTCTCATTTTAGCTCCTTCTAAAAAGATCCCAAATGGGTTCTATACAGCATTCACTAATACTCCAACATTCTCAACATCAGGCACAGCGAGGACAGGAGCCAAATCTTGGTGTTCGGATTGAAATAATACCTCTGCCAACTGCTCGGAGAGACTAATGATCCTTTGACAACTTTCCGCGTGCCAAACTCTAAAGTTTCCATCGATATTACCCGCAACTAATGGCCCCATCAAGTAACAGTTTTTGCTAGCTTCAAAGTTTTTATCGATGACAAACCCGCGATTAGAATCATTGGGGATGCAGATTTCTCGCCGTAGGAGGTTTTGAATCAAGACTGAAGAAGATTTGGTTACATCTTGGAATCCAGCGCAATTAATGATCACCCCAATTGGCACATCGAACATCTTTTGTTCGTGATTTTCACTATCAACATATTCACAGCCAGCACTTCTGCTGGTTACTGGAAAATATCTCACAAACTTACCCTTAAGAAACTCTAGTTTGTGCTGAGAAATCAAACTGTCAACTACATCTAAATATTCGCCACCTGCACGTCTTTGTAATTTACCAATCTCAACTGCATATCTGGAAACAAATTGCTTTTGTTCGCCCAAACTCAGTTGATTTAAGCCCTGAATTACTACCTTTGATATATCTGTATAAACATCCGAAATATTAATATTTTGAGCTGTCGCCCAAGCCACATCTTGTTGGACTGCTTCGAGAATTTGTTTGGCAGTGAAAGATGCAGATTCTACCAGTGCCAATAGATGTTGGGGAGTATAAGTTATCTCAACAACTTCACGACTGATCCGATGGGGAAAGGTGGCATTCGGTGATAGGACGATGAACTTATCAATTAAACTAGTTAGTGCCGGGGAGTTGTTAATGCTATAGAGTGTATCTAGAGTACCAGCATTCGATCCGACAATTAAGACTTGACGCTGAGATTGATGATCGAATTGTTGTAATGACTTACAAATTCGATCGATATTAAAGTTCAGCGATGGTTCGTACATATTATCGATGTAACAAATATCCTGATCTACATCATCAGATTGAGCCTGCTCAAAGGCAATATTGGGCGGACTGCCGATCGCCAGGACTAATTTCTTAGCTAGAAATTGAGTATTATTTTCAGCAGTGAGCGCGATATCAACTCGATAAATATCTTGGATACGTTGAACATCCTGCACATCTGCGGTGAGTAATTCAACCTCAATTAAGCCTTTCGTGGTTGCCGCTGCTAACAGGTTGGCAAGACGTTGCTGGAGATATATACCAAATGTGTGGCGAGGAATGAACAAATCATCCCAGCGACCTTCAGACATCGCAGATTCATTCGCTTGTAGCCATTTACGCGAAAGTTCGCCTTGATTATATGCTTGTGGATCGAATACCCAATCGCGATTTACAGTTAGCCACTCGATAAAATTTTCGCGTTCTAGTTGTTGGGGGATAAACTCTTTGAGTGGTGAAATTAATAAGGAAGTTCTTCCCGATCGACTACCATATGGAATACCAGTCCAAAACTCACCTGACTTTTCAGTCACCACAATCTTGACAGGTTGACCAGCTCCCAGGGGCAATTGCTGTTCTAATCTTGAGATATAGTGAATTAAGGTATAAGCAGACGAAATTCCGGCACCAATCACTGCAATATCATAACATTTTGCTATTTGTAGTTCATCAGGTTGAGAGTCAGTCAGCAGAATCAAGCTTGAATATTGCATAGCGGCTATTAATATAATTTATGTAGTAATAACTAAAGCTTAATTAAAGATTGTTGATAATTTTTCTCAATTTAAGTGTCGGTAGTTACTCAATTGACTTGAACTACTCAAGCAACATTGTCTACAGCACAGAAATTGTCTTTGTTTCCGTGTGTTTATTATGCCCACAATCATCGAGATTTGTTACTCCCAATCATATCCTGTCTATCGTTGATGGATATCCGCTAAATCAGTGATTCCACCAACACCAGAAATTCAAGCATAGCTAAAAATAAACATCTGAAATCCCAAATAGGCCTCTTTACTAATTTTTGAGTCTGAGTAAAGGTTTGAAGCTCAATCTTCCTGCGATTAACAACTGAAATTCAGTATCGTCTGATTCAGGTAAAAAGCTCACTGGCTATTTTCAATCAGCACCGGAACAAGGCTGATGAGTCGATCGAGCATCAACTCATAGGATCGAAAATACCGATATCCAGATCGTTGATACCAATACAATACAGGCGATCAAATCAATTACAACTACGTGTTTTTATCTCAGCAAAGCATGAGTTGTCACATATATCACAAATTTGCAGATAATAGCAT
Source organism: Chamaesiphon sp. GL140_3_metabinner_129_sub (assembly GCA_025358725.1). GTDB lineage: Bacteria > Cyanobacteriota > Cyanobacteriia > Cyanobacteriales > Chamaesiphonaceae > Chamaesiphon. The sequence goes on along the minus strand of JANYIT010000147.1, from coordinate 4,411 downwards.
CAGTAATCTCGCCCTGGATCAGTTGTGCTGTTTTGGATAGCAGCTAGTCGATCCACGATCGCCGATAGAACACATTTGATCGCGAGAATACAGATCTGGAGATCGAGAGAAATGCTATAATCCGTAACAATAAATAAGTATAAACACTCAGTCAATCAAGCCAAATGCTTCGATCAACGAAGAACATGGTTAATCAGCGACAGAGACAATAATTTTAGTCAAAACCAAATAACCGATTCAAACATCATGCTCGGCAAGTATTCACATTTAGGCATTTTAGGTGGCATGACAATCTCATGCTTGGTTGCGGCACCATTAGTTGGGGCACAACTCGTCACCTCAAAATCGCTATATGTCTCCTATCCACCCGCCGACTATCAAACTGTAGCCGATCGAATCTTTGTGATTGGGAGTGCGCCGAGTGAAGGAAAGGTATCAATTAATCATCAACTTGTGCCCCGCAGTCAAAAGGGACATTTTGCTTCTGTCTTCAATCTCAAAGTTGGGAAAAATAGCTTCGAGGTTGATTATCAAGGACAGACTAAAACAGTCGTTGTAACTCGATCTGCAGTAGCGAAAACTGTTGCTCCCAAAGATAATTTTGCACCCGATTCACTAGAACCTCAAGGAGATTTAGCCCGGATGCCAGGTGAACTGGTATGTTTTGGCGCAAACGCTCCCACGAAAGCCAAAGTTCAGGTAAATATAGCTGGACAAAATATCAAGTTACAAGAGCAAACTAATCAAATCGATCTACCTGATAATAAGGCAGCCTTGATCGATAAAAATCAACCTCAGGCGATGTATGGTGCGGGACAATATTTAGGCTGTGCGATCGCCTCTGCCGCTGCTGATTTGGGCAATCCTACCTATAAACTAGAAGTGGGCAATCCCCCTACCACTGTTGCTCAAGCTGCTCCAGGTAAGATTCAGATTCTCTCACCATTGAATCTAGATATTGCAGAAGTCAAAGTCGAAGGTGGGATTACTCGCACGGGAGCTGGTTCAGATTTTAGTCGGCTGACACCGTTACCCAAGGGCACCAAGGCGGCGATTACCGCTCGCCAGACAGGTAATAATAATGGTAAGCAAGCAAACTGGGTGCGGCTCGATTATGGTGGCTGGATTCTCGCCGAACAGGTGCAAGTGACAACTGGAGTAAAAATACCCCCGAAAACGATCGTCAAGAGCCTAACGAGTAAAGAGCGGGAAGGAGCTACTGATGTGGTAATTCCGCTTCAAGTCGCCGTCCCAATCACCCTAGAGCAAGGGACAAATACAGTCACACTCACCCTCTACAACACCACTGCCCAGACTGATATTATCCGCTTCAATGATAATCCCGTTGTTTCGCGGCTAGATTGGAAGCAAACCAGCCCTGGAGTGGTGCAATATGTTTTTAACCTCAAATCCAAACAACAGTGGGGTTATAAGCTCAGATACCAAGGTAGCAACCTCGTACTATCACTCCGTCATCCCCCCAAACTCGATCAAAATAATGCTGATAAACCGCTAACTGGTACCAAAATTTTATTAGATCCTGGACATGGCGGCAAAGATTCTGGCGCAGTTGGGCCGAATGGATATACAGAGAAAGATGCTAATCTCTATGCAGCGAAACTGTTGGCAAACGAATTGGCAATGCGAGGCGCATCAGTATATCTATCTAGGGAGGCTGATAAATTTATCGAACTGAGCGATCGACAGACAATTATTGATAACCTAGAGCCGACTCTAGCTCTCTCTGTTCATCATAACTCTCTCCCCGATGGTGGCAATCCCGATACCAAAGGTTTCTCTACTTTCTGGTACCACGCTCAAGCCCAAAGCCTCGCCATGTATCTACACAATTATGTGGTCAAAGATACTGGTCGTCCCTCCTATGGTGTATTTTGGGATAACCTTGCCCTCGCCCGCCCTGCATCCGCTCCTTCAGTGTTATTGGAGTGGGGTTTCATGAGCAATCCCAGCGAGTTTGAACAGATTGCCAATCCCCTGGAGCAGCAAAAAATGGCAAAATCGATCGCAAATGGGATTACTCAATGGTTACTGTCATCGGCGAAGAATTAGATCTTATGATTCAGATCCAGACTCAGTCATTGCCAGCACAACAGTGGTTGGAGCGATATCGAGGGAAATTGCCAGTATTTGCTTGTGTTTTAGGGTTTACAGATACGTGTCTGATTCCAGGAATTTCTGCAGCGGGTAAAACACCTGAAGATCGGCGGTATACAGCAATTGCGGATGCGGAATTTTTAGTTAATGGCGTGCAGCCCCAGCCTAATTACCCCTTACCCCCATTAATCGCTGGAGCATCGCCTGTATATATTTCCCGGGCGATTGTCGCTGGATTGGATCTACCCTTATTTATTTTCAATGCTGGTTTACCAATCCCGCCAACTGTGCCCCATCTTAACTTGGGTGGAATGCCAGCGGCTTGTCTGACAACAGGTACCGCCTTACCGCTGGAGATTGTCGAAAGGCTCTATCAACAAGGCTTAATTTGGGGTGAAAAATTAGCTACGCTGGCGGAGGAAAGCTATATTATCATCGGGGAATGTGTAGTGGGAGGTACAACTACCGCACTGAGTTTACTCACAGGCTTGGGCATTGATGCACTGGGTAAAGTCAATAGTAGTCATCCCGTTTGCAATCATCAGCAGAAAACGGAAATTGTCGATCGCGGATTAGCACATCTCAATTTACCGCTTTCGCCCTTAGAATTGGTCAGTGCGATCGGTGATCCGATGCAAATCGTGGTAGCTGGAATGGCAATCTCAGCTAGTCGAACCAGTGGTGTTTTACTCGCAGGCGGGACGCAAATGTTGGCTGTAGCGGCTTTGATTCAGGCAATTGGACTTGACCAAGGTTTAGAGATTAACATGGCTCAAATCGTCGTTGGGACGACTGCCTGGGTAGCGAACGATCGATCTGGGGATACTGTCGCCCTCGCCCAATTAATTCCCCAAATTCCCTTAATCTCTACTCAGCTTAGTTTTGCTAATTCCCAATACCCTCAACTGCAAGTCTACGAGCAGGGTTTTGTCAAGGAAGGAGTCGGTGCTGGTGGCTTGGCAATTGCGGCTAGTTTATACCAAAATTGGGGACAGGCGGAATTATTGGACTCGATCGAGCAATTATTAGGGGAAAGTTTATTAAACCCACATGCCGCTAGTTGAAGGAGCCTTGATATCCACCCCATAGCTACATTGTCTCACCGCAAGCGGTTCGATTCATTAAGCTAGGGGATTCTGACTAGTGGAACAACGATAGTTGCTTCACCAATGAGATGGTTGACGCTTCACAGGAAGCCGCTACCTTAGTGGTAGTCTTACGCGATCCTCCCCGTCCGTTTATAGTTTCGGGCAATCCACCCGCAACTTCTATATTTACTGCGGCATTGATGTCGCGGTCGTGAATAGCATCGCAGAACAAACAAGTCCATTCACGAACTAAGAGTTCTTTCTTACCGCCGATTTCACCACAACACGAACATCGCTGGCTTGTTGGTTCCCATCGGCTAATCACCCGAAAGTCTCTACCATACATTGCTGATTTAGCCTCTAGCATAGTCCGGAAACTCCGCCATCCTAAATCAGAAATAGCACGGGATAACTTCCGGTTCTTCACCATGTTGGAAACAGCGAGATCCTCTAAAACTATCGTTTGATTTTCACGAATAATTCTAGTTGACAACTTATGCAAAAAGTCTTTACGAACATCATAAATCTTCGCATGAACCTTGGCTACTCGTTTCCGCGCTCGTTCTCTTCTTTTGCTCCCCTTGTTGGTACAGCTAAGTTTGCGCTGTGCCTTGCGAAGCTTTTTAAGTCTTCGTTTAAGGGGTTTGGGAGATTTAATCTTTTCTCCAGTATCGAAAGTAGCAAAATCGGTGATTCCTAGATCGATGCCAATCGATCGCCCGTTATCAGGCAATAAAACTGGATTGACTTCGACAACAAAGCTAGCAAAATAACGATCAGACGCATCTTTGATTACTGTAACTGAGCTAGCCTCAGATGGTAGATCTCTCGACCACACAACCTCAATTAGCCCAATCTTAGCCAAAGATAATTTCTCGTTGCTTGGGTTCGTTCCATGAGCGGGGTAACCGTTTCCGCTTCGCGGAGGCTGCGCCAACGGACGAACTCCGCTTTTAACAGAAAAACCACCGATTCTAAACCTAGCTGATTGTTTGCCCTTGCGCTTTTTGAATTTGGGGCTACCTAGTTTTTTACCTTTTCGCTTGCCCTTGAGGGAGTCGAAAAAGTTCGGTAATGTTCTGAATCTGTGGAAAGAAGTATCATAGAAGCAAGATATAGCAGAGAGAAAGAAAAATGGTATTAGAACCTGTTCTGTGCCCAGCTTGTCAAAGTAGCGATGTCGTCAGACACGGATACTCAGGAGAAGG
>JANYIT010000146.1 GCA_025358725.1 Chamaesiphon sp. GL140_3_metabinner_129_sub | reverse complement strand
GCCCTCCCCTTGGAAAGGGGAGGGAGTAAGATCCAGGCTCTTCCCCTTCAGGGGAAGAGGAGTCAAAGCCCCCCTTTCTAAGGGGGGTTGGGGGGGTATACCATCTGCGCCCCACCTCTCAACTATCCCCTGCTGCACCGCAATTGGTAAAGTCTGAAAATGTGCCCAATACTCCCCATCATCCAAAGACTGACGCACCTTCCGCCACCCATCCCCTTCAGGATCGTTAGTCACACCCGCCGTCAATAACTTAATCAACTCCCCACTATCCGCCGGAATATCCCCAACTTGATAACCCGCAGCCTTCAGCGCGTGAAGAATTTCCACACAACTTTGGGGCGTATCCAATCCCACCCCATTCGCCAACCGCCCATCGCGAGTCGGGTAATTAGCGAGGATCAGAGCTACCTTCCGATCGCACACCGACTTCCGCCGCAGCTTGCTCCAATTTAAAGCCAATTCTGCCACAAATTCCACTCGATCGATCACAGGCTCATACACCAATACATCCGTCTGAAGTGCCGAATTCTGAGTTTGCACCGCCTTAAACGAAATCGCACGGGTAATAATCCGCCCATCCACTTCTGGGAGAGCCACATTCATCGCCATATCACGCGGAGTCAAACCCTGCCAACCAGACTCCCAAAAATCCTTCCCCGCACCGCTCAAAATTACCTGAAAAACAGGTAAATTCAGCGTCGCCCACAAGACGACCTGAGGCGTATCAGTATCCAAACTCGTCAGGGAAAAACTGGTGGTATTGAGTAAAACATCCACACCCTGCTGACAATAACTAGTTAGCACCCGCTGCACCACCGGATCTTTGAGCGAAGATACAAAAATCGGCACCGGAGTCAGCTTTCGATCGACTAAAGCTTGACACAACGCCTCGATCGCGGCAAGATTTCCAGATAGATAGTGCGCCCGATAGAAAATTATCGCCGCCCCACCCTGCAACGGCATTCCATCCGGCAACCACCGCGTTTCATCATAAATCCCCACACGCGGCACAGCTTCCGGCGATCGATATGCACACTCAAAATCCAACCACCGACTGGCGATAAAATTCAATAACTGACGGTAATTATCCACCCCACCTTCGATCAGGTATTGCCACACGCGATCGACATCCGCCAAACTCGCAGTAGAATGGCTGATCAACGTCGGATCGGGACGCTCATCGCCAGGTAGAACGATTAACACTGCTCCCGTCTGTCTAGCAGTTTCCTGGACGACTTCCAGCCCATAACTCCAATAAGATTGACCCCCAATTAAGCGCACAATAATCACCTTCGCTGCCGTCAATACATCTTCGGCATAGGTATCGATCGTCAATTGCTGCTGCAACTGCAACAAATTCACTACCCGCACCTGGGGAAAATCTGCTGATAGCTTGGTTGTAGCGACTGCTAATGTCTGAATATCGGTATCGGCGGCGGTAATAAAGGCGATCGGTGCTGGCTGTTGTTCGACAAATATTACACCCTCAGCAGCAGGATTCCAACCACCCGGTATTGTAGCGAGACGATGCATCGAATTTCATCCTGACAGACAGCATCTTATTTTAACGAACTTGAGTGAGCATAGTTCAGCGGTTAAAATCTCTGCTAGTGATGCAAGACTACACCTTTCCGCTACGCGGACTAATAAGCCAGTCCGCGTAGCAGAAAGGTGCATCATGAGCGGTACTCGCGAAGCGTATCCGATCGGATGGTTTCAATCGTTGGCGATACTAGAACGGAGCGAATATCCTTAACCCGTCAGCGTAGCCTCTCCGACAGGAGAAATTGACTTTAAACAGGGTAAATTCACTTTGCTGAGCGATCCCAGATTTGGATGAATTGTTGATAAGGTAACTGTTCGGCACAATACCACAGTAGTTTATAACATTCGATCGCGGAGGTAGACCTATCACCGTATTCAATCTCAGTTATATATTCTTTCAACTGGGTAATTACTAATGGCAATTGTTCGTCTAATACTAGTTCCTTGATATATTCCCCTGTTCGCTTGTAGAAACTAGCTGGCTGAGGATCGGACATTAATACTAACAGAGCATTAATTGCCATCGGATGTCCAGGTTGAAACTTGCCTAATTGATAAGCATATCGGCGTTGAGATTCGGAGTTATTGCCAGTTGCTAATTTTCGTTCGAGTTCAACGATCGCCATATTTAGATCTCGTTGATGAGCTACTTTCTTGCGTCGTTTGTGGGTGCTACTAGCCAAGGTTTGATTATTAGTAAACTGCTGTTGTTTGGCGGGATGTGCTGGTGAAATCTGACGAAGATTGTCTAATGCAGCAATTTGGTTGTCGCGATTTTGTCCTGTTTCAATTATCTGGACAAGCGTATCGATCGAGAGCGTCAATAAAGAGTTATTATTACTAGTTTTTGGCGACTGCTCTATCAGCAATTTACCCAGAGCAAATGCTGCCTTTCTAGTCAACGATTCTGTGTTCTCTATTTGAATGATATTAACTAGAGTAGAGATAGCCGGATTATTATAGTTAGGATTGATCTTACTTAATGATTCACAAATTTTGATGAGTAAGTCACTACTATGAACTACCTTAATTAAATCAACTAATGACCGAATTGCGATCGAGTTGCCTGGATCGAATACTTTCCCTAAACTATGGGCTGCTTGCCATTGGAGAAAGGGGTTTTCTACAGTTTGGACAAATTTTTCTAACCCAAGAATTGCCACTACTCGATCAGTTTGCCTGAGGGCGATCCTGGCACCATCTTGAATTGGTAATGGATAAAATCTCCATGTATTTTTTTCGGAGATGAACTCAGCGAATCGCCATTGTAATAATTGATCAATAATTTCCTGGCTATGAATTGATTCTGGAAATTCAGCGATTGCGGCTGCTGCGAGAAAATAAGCTCGGTAGTAATAAAATCCACCGCGATCTTTGTCAAAATTAATTAAGGCTGCTAAACATGCTTCTTTTTTACTTGTGACAACATCTGTTCTCCCAAACCAAAACAAAATTGTCTCTTGCCAATAAGGACTAAAAATTGGTGGGTGATTGGCACTATCTCCTGAGAAAAGATAGTGCCAATCGGTTATCGATCGAGCAGCAAAATATTCCTGAAAAGTAGCATGATAAAAAGCATAAATCTTCGCTCCTGTTTGTGCCAAAATACCCACTTGATTCAACCATCCCAGTTGAAGAGCTAGTTCGAGTAAATCTGGCTCCATTAGTGCCACTACAGTATGATGATCAAGTCGAAAGCGAACTCTTTTTGACTTAGGAAGATCGATATCGATCGACTGGAGTGCTAATTTACCTAAGGCACGATCTAACTGTTGACGTTGAGTTAAACTAGTGGGGAATCGATCTTGTTTCCATTCATAAATTGTATCTGTAAATTGTTGGTACAAGCTAGCTTTAGTACTAGGTAATTTACCTTGAGTACGCAACCAATACCGACAAAGCAAAGCTAATCGCAGCGGATTCTTAACGGCATCGCGCAGCCGTTGATATTGAGGCTGTGCGAGTTCAACAGCTAAATCTTCGCCCAATTTAGGAGTATCTTTAAACCAGCCCTGAATAAATTGTTTGACTTGGTTGTGAGGTTGAGTATATCCGTAACTCAAGCCAAAATTACGATAAGTAATAAAATTCTCCAACGCATTTTTACCACTATCCCAGACATTCGATCGACAGGTAAGAATAATATGTGCAGCACCTACCCATCCCTGTAATTGTCGCGCTAAATTTGAAAGAGAAATACTTGGATTGATCGCCATTTCATCGATGGCATCCAGCAGCAACCATACCCTTCTTCGCTCAAATTGTGCCGCGAAATCTTGTTGGACTTTAGGATCGATGTTTATTTGGCGAGTAGCCATTTTGAGCCAATCCTGCAACAGATAATTTTCCAGAGTTTCTCCCTGAAGATCGGCAAGAGAAATCCAAATTGGTAGCAACTGTCGATCAAGTAATCCTGATGCTAGCTTTTGCAGACAAGTAGTTTTCCCAGAACCAGGTTCGCCAATAATACCAACTCGATTTGGCTCTGAATTAGCAACTAGTTGTACTAATAATTCATCCAAATTGGGAATGTTATTTGACCTATTTTCTTCTCCACTGCTGTCAATTTCATCTTGTCCTTCAAAAATAGTCACTCGTCGTCTTTCTGTCAACCCTAGTGGCACATAGACCTGATCTAGATTGAATTTGAGTCGATCCTCAACCATTAATGGATTAGTAGTAATCCGGTGAGATTGTTGAGTAGCTAGACTCGAGCGAATTAGCTCCAACCATTTATCTGTTATGGGTGTAACTAGATCGCTATTTGTCAGACTTTGAGGTGATTTACGGCGATCCCATTCATTATCAAATCTGTGCAGATTGGCAACTCGATCGAACCGATCGTGCCATAAATTTAGTGTAAAGTGCCAAGTTTCTGATCCGCCTTTACTAGCGCGATTATCCTCTATGAGTTCCAGAAAATCAGTCAAGCATTTGATCGATTCTTTAATCTGTTCACCTGTAAGTGGACTTCCTGCCAAGCTAGTGAGATTTTCTAGGTACCGAACTTTCGTCCGAATTACACAACGCTGCTCCGTTTGCCAATTTAGTTGAATTTCCCGCTGCAAATTCTCCAATCGATATTCATCGATATCTAATTCACCATTAGCAAAATCAACCAACACCGTAAAAAACTGGATGGCGCGTTGTTTGACAGCATTACCATAATTAGGACGAGGCATACTTTAGTTGAAAGTTGAAAGTTGAAAGTTGAAAGTTGAAAGTTAAAAGTTGGTACTGAGATTACCGAAGTGAGCCTGTGATCAGCGCAAAGTGCAGTCTCCGCTGATGGGAATTAAATCTCTAGCAACACAATCAAGCTGTAGGGATACCCCTTGTGGATATCTTTGAATTGTGGCAGTAACGAAAACATGTGCATTGTTGGCGCAAACTAATCGATCGTTTATTCGCAAGCTTTATTAACCAGCGTAACATTCGATCTAGTAAAAATATTCCACACCCCTGTGTCTCAAGAACTGTTATGATAGTTGATTGCTCTCCTGCCAAAACACACCATGTTGCCTGACAATTCGCCTACTGATGTTTCTAGCGAACAGCCGATCCACAGCCAATCATTGAAACAAGGGGATGTCGTAGAAATTGAAATTACCGATATCAGTGAGAGTGGCGAAGGTGTTGGGCGAGTAGGAAATCAAGTTGTATTTGTCCCAGATACGGTTACAGGCGATCGCATTGTGGCGAGACTAACCAATGTCAAACGTCAATACGCCCACGGTAAATTGTTAGAAGTTTTAACTTCCTCCCCTCATCGTGTCCGCCCCAGTTGTATCGTGGCTGATAAGTGTGGGGGTTGTCAATTACAGCATATCGACTATGACTATCAGTTAACCGCCAAAGAAAATCAAGTAATTCAAGCTTTAAAACGAATTGGCGGATTTGCAGAACCTCCTGTAGCCCCAATTGTCGGCGCACAAGGCAATTTTGCTTACCGGAATAAAGTTACCTATCCCTTGGGTGTGAGTGACTCAGGCAATGTTAAAGCTGGCTACTACCGCAAAGGTACTCATCAAATCGTCAATCTCAATCAGTGTCCAGTCCAAGATGAACGGTTGAATCCACTCCTCGCCGAAATTAAACAGGATATTCAAGATCGTGGTTGGCAGATTTATCAACCAGAGAGTAAAGGCGCGCGGGAACCGGGTTCACGCAGAACTGGAGTCCAAATCATCGTCAGCCAGTATCAAGATGCAGGCGTGACTGAGAGTGGTGTACCTAAACCCAAACTCCGCAATCGACCAACAGTTACCGAAGTAACGAACATCCCAGACAATCGCCCCAAATTCCGGCACCTACTACTCCGCATCGGTCGTCGGACAGGGGAGATCCTCTTGACACTGGTAGTTACAGATTTTGATATTCCAGACATTGAGGGACAAGCACAGCGATGGATGCAACGTTATCCCAAGCTCGTAGGAGTTTGTCTCAATCTCAATAGCCAGCCGACGAATAACATCTTTGGTACCGAAACTCGCTGTATTGCGGGACGAGAGTATATCTGTGAAACCTTTGGAAATTTACAGTTTCAACTCAAAGCGGATACATTCTTTCAGATCTACACCGAGCAAGCTGAAGCTGTACTCAATCTGATTATCGATCGAGTCGGGTTCAATGGCACCGAAACCCTAGTCGATGCCTATTGTGGGATTGGGACTTTTACCCTGCCATTATCCAAGCGGGTGAAACGAGTAATCGGGATTGAAGTGCATAGCTCATCGGTGGTGCAGGCGAGAGCAAATGCGCGGCTCAATAGCATTAATAATGTCGAATTCCGCACTGGTGAAGCTGAAGAATTGTTACCAGAGCTAGATATTCAGGCAGATATTGTGCTACTAGATCCACCTCGCACGGGTTGCGATCGAGCTGTACTCGATGCCCTCACCGCCATGCAACCAGCTCAAATCATCTATATCAGTTGCAAACCCGCCACTCTCGCCAGAGATTTGCAAATTCTCTGCGAACAAGGTAACTATCAGCTTACCCACGTCCAACCAGCCGATTTCTTCCCTCAAACTGCTCATGTTGAATGTGTCGCCTTCTTAACGAGGGTTTAGGGAATAGGTTTTAGGGCGTTGCGGGTTATTAATATACTCACATCTTGCACCAATACATCAAGACTAGTAAAAGCTTAGATTAAGGGCACCCTTACAGATTAATTGTGTAGGGGTGCCCTTAATGGGTACCCTGGATCTACACTAAGTAATAGTATTTTTAAACTGTTAAAAGATGTGAGTATATTATTTTCCCGCAAACCCCTTAGCAAAATGCTTGCATCCTCAAGTCTAAATATCTATCTAAATGCTACTACCGATTACCTAGACTAATCGGTTTATTTTAATTACAATAGTGAGTATAGAGCTTGCAACTAATTGTAAGAATTAGTCACTCGCATCCGATTGTTGTCTTAGACAGCAACATGTTTGAGTGTCAACTCTAAACTCAAGATCGAGAGTCACACTGTGTAACAACAGTTTGCGATTGTAATCCGGCAAAGGTGCCTTATTGGGATTAAAAGATTGCTATGGTATTAAGTCCAGTGAAGTCTGAGTGGGATATAGTTAGTTTTGCCTCGACACTGTTTCTTTGCCCGATCATTGACAACCTCTTATCAGCGGTTCCTGGTAAATGGCACGCAGAAATTAGATTAGGACTCCAAGAAGCGTTGGTAAACGCAGCCAAACACGGAAATAACCTCGATCCTCGGAAACAGGTTATTGTCCGTTTTTGTTTTGAAGAGGGTGCATATTGGTGGATTATCTCTGATGAAGGTAATGGATTTCGTCCCCCGCAAGGAAACCGCCATGAGTTATGCACACAGTTACCCCATGTTGAATCAGAATCGGGGCGAGGGATGTCGATCTTACATCAAATATTCGATCGAGTGGTTTGGAATCGGCAAGGTACTGAAATTTGCCTCTGCAAGCAATTATCCCATCATCAAATCGTTGGCGTTGGTGTTGGTGATAGCCTGCCATTAGGTACAGCCGCTACCGCAACAAAAGCCGCTCTGTAATGCCAAAGGCAAGCTTCGTCAACGCGGAGCGTTTGCCTTTCGCAGAAGGAGAATCGCGATCGCTATTGTTCTAAGTTAGACGTAGAAGCAAGGATTATTTCTGTCTCTACAGGTAAATTCTGCCACGGATCTGTGACTTCTTGATCATAGCTAGATTGATCATTACTGCTGCGGATATATTTCCATTGATCGAGCACATCCTCGATTAAGACAGCATTAATCCAAACCTTGGCAACGACGGTTAATGGTAGTGCTAGTAATAAACCCAAGAAACCAAAAAAAGTAGTAAAAAATACTTGGGCAATTAAAGTAATTGCGGGTAATAGAGATACTTGTTGTGCCATAATATATGGCGTAAGAAAATTGCTTTCAAATTGTTGAATTAGAAAGTAAATAATAAATATAGCTACAGCTTTCCAAGGTTCATCTAGTAAGGCGATCGCCATTGGAATAACGACACTCATCGTCGGCCCAAGATTGGGAATAAAATTGAGTAATCCAGCTAGAATAGCTTGAGCTAAAGCTAGCGGAATTCCTAATGATAATAAACCAATTAAACTAAGTATCGCAACTACTACCATACTCAGAATTGCGCCACCAACCCACTTACCTAAAGATAATTCACATTCAGCTAAAATTCCATCAATCCGCCGTCGATAGAAACTTGGAAATAAAGCAATGAATGCTCGACGATAAGCCGTGGGTTGAGCCAGTAGCATTATCGTCAGAATTATCATAAATAATAGATTGAGAATTACGCCCAGCGAACTAGAAAATAGTGTCAGAGATCGTCCAGCAAGAGATTGTAAAAAAGGTTGAATTTGTCGATTGAGATCCTCCAAGTCTGGCAAATAAGGAATTAATGGAGCTGGAAGATAAGATTGAATATTGGTGCGCCACTGACTTGCAGACTTGAGAATTGCGGGAAACTTTGTAGTCGTCAGTTCTTGGAATTGTGTGATAAATGGAGGTACTATTAGAATGAAAAAACCAACTAAAACCGCGCTAAATATCCCGATCGCTGCAAGAACACCCACCGTTCGCGAAAGCCTAAGTTTATGCTGAATTTTTCGAGCTAATTTATTTAGAGCTGTAGCTAACACTATCGCTGCAAAAACGATCAAGAGCACTTGACGAATTTGCCATAATATATATAGTGATAAGACTAAAGCTAAAAATCCTAACCACTGACCTAATAACATAATACAAATTTCATAAATATCAAACTATTTTTCGGGTACCCAAACAGAGACAGAGCCACCTTGGCAACAAAATTCGGTAATGTTCTGAATCTGTGGAAAGAAGTATCATAGAAGCAAGATATAGCAGAGAGAAAGAAAAATGGTATTAGAACCTGTTCTGTGCCCAGCTTGTCAAAGTAGCGATGTCGTCAGACACGGATACTCAGGAGAAGG
>JANYIT010000144.1 GCA_025358725.1 Chamaesiphon sp. GL140_3_metabinner_129_sub | reverse complement strand
CCTTCTCCTGAGTATCCGTGTCTGACGACATCGCTACTTTGACAAGCTGGGCACAGAACAGGTTCTAATACCATTTTTCTTTCTCTCTGCTATATCTTGCTTCTCTGATACTTCTTTCCACAGATTCAGAACATTACCAATCAATCTTTGCTTTGTACATTTCCAAACATCTTGCAGTAGCTTCAATGGATGTTCTGCATGGTGTAAGACTGTGAGTAATAAGGTGCAATCAAACGATCGGTCGAGTGGAAAAGATGATCCACTAGGAATATTAACAAATGGTAGCTTAACTTTAGGGTCGAGGTAATTAATTTCGTCGTACAGTAAGATATCTGTGAAGTTATCACGCGAGAGCCAACTAACTACGCCGCTTCCACAGCCGATGTCAGCAAGTGAATCACCAAGTAAATATTCTTGAATTTCTGAGTGAATAACCTTTGCTCTTTCATCCATCCCTGATCTCATAATCTCTGGACTTCCACCTTGAGAAGTAATCTTGTCGTGCAATACTTTCTCTAGCCTTTGAATATTACCAGAGAAACTTGAGTCGAACAGAATACTGAGAACTTCTTGCACTTCAGTAAAACTTCTACCAATAGCACCTAACATCCCTGCTGTAGAATTACTGATGATATCTCTGTGTTCCGATTGACGGATGATCTCATCTATTGGTGTAATGTCATGTCCCCATTGATTTTTCATCTTATTCCTCAGTATATTCAAGATCTTTACCGAAAGTTTCTTCCAGGCTATAAGTCGATGCAATCGAGATGACTACACATAAAGCTCCAATAATAGTAGCTGCTGGAAGAATGCCAAAACTTCCTTTGAGAGTTCCAAACATAGCAGCAATAGGAATCAAGGAGGCTCGGATTAGATTAGGTGACAATGTTGCAACAGTCGAGCGTAAGTTAGTCCCAAAATGCTCTGCGGTATTTGTGTTAATTAGTGCCCAGTAACCGACTCCAAAGCCAGCTAAAGCACATTTTAGATAAAACAATGTCAAGTCGGCTGTAGGGACAAATAGGAAGATGCTAATTGTTACCCCCGATAAAAAGGCAAAGGCGATCAATGCTTTTCTTCGGCTTTTTAAGAACTGGCTCAGTAGACCGCAAGCTACGTCTCCGACTGACATCCCAATGTAGGCTATCATGACAGCTACTCCAGCCTGTGGGATAGGCTGTACACCCAGTGCCTTACCAAACTCTGGCGCACCAGTAATCAGCAAGCCAACAACAAAGTAAACAGGAAGCCCAACCAATATACAGCGTGCAAAATTAAACAATCGTTTTGGTTGTCTAAATAAGAGCATCAGATCGCCCCGCGACGATTTGGGGGAATCTTTCAGAAGATTTTCAAATAAATTTGATTCAGCAACTTTGAATCGAAGCAGCAGTAAACATAAGCCCATGACACCACCAACAATAAAAGCTGCTCTCCAGCCAAGGTTTAGTCCGACGACAGATGCCCAAGCTGCACCAAGCAGTCCAAAGCTGCCGACAATCGTAGTCCCGATCCCGCGTTTATCTTTTGGAATCGCCTCAATAACCATCGTAATCCCAGCACCTAATTCACCTGCCAGACCGAATCCAGCCAGTAGTCTTAGCCATTCATACTGATAGACGTTTTGAACATAAGCATTCAGAAGATTGGCAACAGAATAAATCAGAATAGAGCCGAATAATACGGATAGACGACCTTTCTTATCACCTAAAATTCCCCAAAAGAAAGCACCCATCAACAGTCCACACATTTGCCAATTTAGAAGCTGCAATCCGACTTCCAAGGAGTCTTTACCCTGAACGCCCAATTCGAGCAGGCTTGGAGTTCGGACTACACTAAATAATAGCAAATCGTAAACATCAACAAAGTATCCTAATGCTGCTACGGAAATAAGTAGCCAATTCTCCCTGCCAGTTTTCAGTTTTTCTGTTTGAAGTTGATTCATTTTTTATGACACTCTATCTTCAATAGTTATCCACAACGAATTTTGACAGAGTGAGGTGCTAATTATAAGCTATAGTGTCTGCTTGTAATTATCTGCTTGCACCTCACCAGTATCTGTAACACTATTTATTGTTTCAATTTGTTATGAATCTCAATCATTGTTTTATAATGATGATTGATTTTTCTCATCAAATCTCTTCTAATTTCTTTATTGTTGGAGCCTTGAGGAAAAATTCTTTCGGCATATGCAGAATTCCAAATATTACCGCGATCTACTCCCTGTTGATGCCCAATATATTGTTCATGATCGAAAAGAGGCTCAATCCATTCATCTCCATTAAAGTCGTGCTCTTGAAGTGGACGAAATAAAAGTAGCCCTTGTCGGTAAGATCTTCCTTGATCTTGTGCTTGTTGAGCATTTAAATTGTAGATAAAGGAACAATTATTACGTCCTTCTGATTCACCACTATTGACTGACTTAGATTCCCATTTAACACAAGTTGAGATATCACATCCTTGATGGGCAGAATAGGATTCCCCAATTACATAGAGAGATCTGTTTGATGTGTCTAAATTTATTTAGAACCACCCAACTATTGAATCACCAGTATGTTCAATTTCTCCACTCTTAAATGTATAGAAAAAGTAGCGAGGAAAACTACTTGACATATTCCAAAACAGTATTTTCTCAAAGAAAAAACCGAAGATAATCACACACAAAGCCCAAAGAATAGAGACAATTGAAGAAGTAAATAAGGCTTCATGACTATGATCGCCTTTGACAACTTTCTCCCAATAATCATCTAGAGCTAAAATTGTATTTACTCCGAGGCTGGAGATAGTAAGAGTGAAGGCAAACAGAATACTTATTAGTTTAAATCTGCCAATATCAGCATATTTATTCTGAACAATATCTTTCATTTTTTCATTTATCCTTGCAATAAGTTACAGAAAGAATACTGTAGAAGATCCAAATTAATCTCAAAGGGTGTACGAGATGCGTTTAGGAAGTCTACAATGAGAGGTGAATATAATGACTCAGCTTCGCCCAACTGTTCGCAAAAACAGTCGAATCGGCAGGCTGATTTTTTTCGCTATAGCAGC
This sequence comes from Chamaesiphon sp. GL140_3_metabinner_129_sub, assembly GCA_025358725.1. Taxonomy (GTDB): domain Bacteria; phylum Cyanobacteriota; class Cyanobacteriia; order Cyanobacteriales; family Chamaesiphonaceae; genus Chamaesiphon. The sequence goes on along the minus strand of JANYIT010000144.1, from coordinate 9,040 downwards.
GAAAATCAACTGTACTTACAATAACACAGATATTTAGCGAAAACAAATATTTAGCGAAAATAAACCTAATATGTAAATTATTTTTGCGTCGGTTGCGATTTTTGACCTTAAAAGAGTGAAAATCGCAATTTTTCTGATAAATGTGTAAACCAAAAATCTTTTATTTTACGACGAACTCGCCAATACTGCTATTACAACAGCATTGCATCATGTAAAAATAGATTCTTAACTTTAAAAAAGCTAAATTGAGGTAGGATTGTTAGTGAAGCGTTAATTTTTTTGCTTTAAATTCTGTCAGAGCGATCTAGATCGTCGGTTTCACCAGTGCAGGTCACTCTACGGGCAGATCTGACAACTTTCAACAAAAACTTGCTTAGATCGGTGTCCGTACACATTTGACCGAGCGGGCAAATTATCTAATAGTCTCTGGATAGTTATTGTGTACTAAAATATCAATGACTGTCTCTCGATCGAATCCGTATCCGCCCTGAAACTTGAAAATTCCAGCAGATCGCAACTATATATAGGAGAGGAAAATTTATCACTATGAATCCCGACCCAAATCTAAGCGCAGACTTGAGCAGCCCAGACCAGATGGAAGAAAGCGCAACAAGCTTAGATCCAGCCATTCAAGAGATGACAGATCTCGACGACAAGTTGATGGATAACTTTCGAGTCTTACTGAACCGCTATCGAGATGAGTTGTCAACTGACATCACGGAAATGGCCAAGGGTCTCAAGATCTCGCGACCATTGTTGAGCGATTTCATGAATAAAACAGATGGACGTAACGACCTACCGCTAACACCAGGCAAAATTTATCATTTACACGCCACTCTGACTCAGACAGAAAAGCTGAACAAGAAACGACGAACTAACAAATCAAGCAAGCCAATCGATCCAGACAAACCGATTGATGAAGTTCGGACGAAATCTCAAAAAGCGCGAGAGAAATTAAAACAAGATGGACTAGATGAAATGCTGATGACAGCAGGTTATCTGCCAAGAACACTAAAAATGGTTCCAGTATCTCCTCAGCAATACTCACAACTGAGCTTTATTAGTTTTCTATACGAAGGTCGTCCGCTCAATCCAGATTTATTTGCCCAAATAATTCAACAGGAAATGGATCGAGCGCAGCTAGAAGATCTAAGTCCTACTTCCCCTCTAATTGCAACCGATCGAATTCTTATCGATCGGCTTAATGATGCTTACTGGCTAGAAAAAGTTAGAGAGCCAGTGAAAACAAAATATAAAAAAGCGATTAAAAAAGCACTTGAAATAGCGGGAGAAGATAGAAGTCGGGATGAAAGGATAGCTTTGTTCAAATCTATTCTTTACAATCAATTAAATGAGTCTGAAGAATTTTATCTAAAATTGAGGGTAATTAAAATTGATTATATTTCTCTCTTATTATCTTTACCAGAAGAAGATAGTAAAAAGTTTTCTGAACTTCAAGAGAGAATTAAGGTAGGTGAGAGGATGCTTGAAATGTTTGACAATGAGGAAATTGAAAAAGATAGTCATAATAATTACAACGGCGGTGAAGACAATAAAGTAAAGAAAAAGCCAGAATATCCAGTGATAAGAGCTATTGTAACTTGTGAGTATAACAACAAAGAAATTAATTTAGAATATATTTCTAGAGGAACACACACAGCAACAGCTATCCATGCTGTTGCTGTAAATATGGGATTTCAAAAATATATTTCAAACATTAATGTTGATGTAAAATGGCTAGGGGAAGATATGAAATCTCTAGTTAGTGCCATAGTTAAGATCGGTAGCGATCGAAAAAAATTAGCATCAGGAGAATGGGTAAGTTCAGATTTGTTACATACAATAATACAGGCGACAATTGCTGCTGGTAGAAAATGGATACACCAAGAATTTACAAATCGACTAAGTATTGCTGAGTATGAATCTATCGTCAAAGAAACAGCAAGAATTAGAATAGAATTTTATGAGAACCGACTTGTATTTGACAAGTATGATTTTGAAAATAAAAAAGATAGTATTAATCAATTTAAAAGGATCAACGATCTAACAAAAGAATGGATTAGCAAGCTCGAACAATATCCAGACAAAGATGTGCGAAATAACTTCTCGGATAATTTTTACAGGATTTACATCTTATCAAAACTTTACATGCTTCATTACTATAATGTACAGGTGGATCATAAAGAATGCCATAGATTAATCCAAGAAATAGATGTTGAATTTTATAGCGATCGAGTTAGATATGACAAAATTTTAGTTCCAGCTAGGATTGGACTAGCGGTAGAGAAAATAGCTTATAATATATCATTTGGAACTCCTTACAAAGGAGATATCCCACTAAAAGATACTATTGATACTTTACTTGTTGATGACTTACTAAAAAGAGAGGATATTCTTAGAGATTTAGGAGAAATAGATTCTAAAATAAAGATGGATCTGAAAAAAAGTATCGATAAGACTAGCGATCCAGGTTATGACATACACTACAGCCTTGGCTCTTACTATTTAACTACTAGCAGATTGCTATTTTATGTAGGGAAAACCAAAGAAGAATTTGATTCTGCATTTAACAGATCTATACAAGCTGCTTATTATTTTCAAAGAATTGGGCTAAGTAGAAAAATGCAGAGAAGCATAATACTAGCTGGGAGAATTAGTGCACGAGTTGAAACAGATCGAAGTAAAGAACAAGCAAAAAAATGTAAGGTATTAAGTGAGAGTTTATTAGAACAGAGTATTATAGATCTCAATCTACCAAAAAATGATACTGAATTAGGTTTATCACTAAAATCAAGATTAAATTTACTAAAAGGTGAATACAAAAAAGCGACGACAGTAGATAAGCAAGAAATATTCATATGTTATCTTAAATCTTTAAGAGGTTCTTTATGGCTTGGATTAAATAGACATCTTGCCGATACATTATATATAGTATCTAAACACATCAAAGGATTAAGCAATCTTGAGATTGATGCAGGTATTAAAGAAGTTTTTCCAGAGCTTTTTCTAGAAGAGTTGAAAAAAGATGAGGATAGAAATTTAACTAAATTCTCGCCAGATCAAATAGACTTTTTTACTATGGATCTTACTAGAAATGCAAAAAAAAATAAAATGGCAGAAAATATAGTTAGACAATTACTTCGCTTATACGATCCTAGTATTGAAAAACGGACTAATACAGATATTGCTAAAGTACTAAATGATTTGTCATGTGAGATGTGGAATACTTGGCACCATAACTCTACTGGAGATGTGGAATCCTCACATCCTTTTGTAGATAAAATCAAGCATGATACATTTTTAATTGCTATCTAAAGTTTCTTGCCGATCGCACAATACGCAATTAAGTATTTGTCCAATATGCTCTAATCGTCCCTCCTCTGTAATCACCCAAGGACGGGGGAAGAAAGGTGGCTCGTGACGGGTATGCTGGCAGTGTCCGCAGTCTAGTTCTGCCACCCAATGTTGCTCTAAATCCTGATGAAATCCAACGATCGATCTGTGCATAAAAATTGGTAGATGGTGAATAGGACGATCTTCAAGAGCGAAGTGAGGCTACCCCACGATCGTACTTAATCTCAATTACCGATGCTGATAGCTGAGGTAACTTAACCACACTCAAATCGTGAACGATCGCTCTACCACCAACCAACTGCACCCCATAGCATCCATCCAGCATCACGACTTCCCCAACATAACTTGCCTCCAACAGCGATGCAAACTCTAATTCCAGCAATCATCAATAGTTAAACCTAATGGGTCTAGCTCGACCACCTGCGATTGAGTAATAGTGTTAGTCATATTTGAGAATTCGATCTGCGAATCCTCATATGCTTGAATTTCCATCTGCATTCGATCGATCTGTGTCTGAAAGCTGTTTTGCATCGCTGCTAGTTGGCTGGGTGGGATATTTTGTTGTTCTAGCAACTTATTGATCGCTTGTTGCAGCTTATCGATCTCACCTGTAGTGACCTTGTATTGATGTTCGTTTTGAATCATGACAATTACCTTGTTAGATCGAACCAGATAGCCTATCGTCCGTCATCTTAGGGAAATAAACCAAGCTGAACCCAAAACTGCCTTGCGGTAAGCTGCGATCGACTATTCATCTTGAGACAGAGTGCGGTAACTCGCCCAATTGTCGTTAGTCCAACGATTTCACACGATTCAGAACCGACTGAAAAATGCTCCTCCCATCGATCTTGCCTGGGATGATATAACCGCTCGTCCTGTCCCGATTCAGGATCGGCATAACTGCTGCGACTATCCTTAAACCCATTACAAGAGCGACAAGCCAAAGCTAAATTCTCCTCAGTACTCGTGCCACCCGCAACCACAGGGATAATATGCTCTACTTCCAGTACAGCATTAAATATCGACTCTGGCGCACGGCAATATTCACACCGATGATAAGCGCGTTCGGCAACTAAAAAATACAGGGGATTCATAGCTGGATCTGAGCGAGAATTGCTTGCGATCGAGCTGCGGTGGCATCTAATTCCGCCTCAATCAAAGCATCCAACTCCGACTGGAGATCGAGCGGGAAGGAATCACCCACATCGCGGGCAGTTCTCCACAATGACATTAACTCCGTCAACCGTTGTTGCTGCTGGGCTGTAAAAAATCGATCGGGCTGATGATTTCGGAGCAATAGAAACCCTTCGATCTCTTGAGTCTCCATCTGTGCTGTCAAAGCATCTAAGGCTGCTCCTGCGGTTTTGCCAGTGGATTGTCGATCTCCGCTAGCTGCTCGGTACAGTCGATCCCCATTCGGACTCGCAATCGTCTCGATTGAAATAGTCTGCACAGGTCAAACCTCCTTCTAAATCACTCGCTCTATTTCTCTATTGTATCAATGTGTCGTTCTAGATGTAGCAGCCTGCAATCATAATCGTTAGAACCTGCAATCATCGCATTTACAAGCCAGGATTAACTGCAACTATAATTTCACTTCAGCCAGAATTAATTGCAACTGAGCCAGAATTAATTGCAACCAACCTGCAATCATCGCTTTGAGCCAGGATTAATTGCAACTATCCGAAAGTCAATTCAGGCAGGCATTTGGCAGTTTCGTCACAAATCCTTCCAACCGCCAATCAAATTAGCGCAATTCAAGCCAGGATTAACTGCAACTATAAATTAGGGCGGATAGCAGTAAAGAAAACGAACGTTTTCTTTACGCTGATAAAAATTGTCGAGCTGAGTCTAAAACCGAATCAAGTTTGGTAACGAAACTCGGTAATTCTAACAGTGGCAACATATGTTGGTAATGTACGGGCTTCGTTACTCAGTTGTGCCAAAGCCAAAATGTTAATCGGTTATGCACGAGTTTCCACAGACGACCAAAATCTGCACCTCCAAATGGATGCTTTGGATGCTGCTGGGTGTGAAAAAATCTACACCGACCACATCAGCGGCGTAAAAGCCGCCAGACCAGGACTGTCACTAGCATTTGAGGTAGCGCGGACTGATGATGTCTTAGTGATCTGGCGATTAGACCGTTTGGGCAGGTCGCTCAAAGACTTGATTGAAAAAATGGACACCTTAGAGAAGCGCGGAATTGGGCTGTCTAGCTTACAAGAAGCCATCACCACCACCAATAGCAGTGGTCGATTGATTTTCCACCTCTTTGGCGCACTAGCAGAATTTGAGCGGAATCTCATGCGCGAACGCACGACAGCAGGACTAGTCGCCGCCAGAGCGCGGGGTCGTTTGGGCGGCAGACCCAAAGCCCTCGACCTCGCCAAACGCCAATTAGCAGTCCAACTATACACCGAGGGCAAACATACAATTATGGAAATTTGTAGCCTGATGGGAATTTCCAAACCAACGCTCTACAACTACATCGCTGAGATCGTTACCTGAGATGGCACACAAGCAAATCCCAGTCGAGGCACTAATTAATTTACGCCACCGCCTTGATGGATTGCCCAGTCGCTGTCGGGAGCGGCGAATTATCATCGCAGAAACAGCCGCACTCTATGGTGTGTCTACAGATACTTTGTATCGAGCCTTGCGAAATGCTGCTCGTCCCAATTCTATCAACCGCGCCGATAATGGCGTACCCAGAAAACTGCCCTTGAAGGAGATGGAACGGTACTGTGAGATCGTCGCCGCGATGAAAGTTCGCACCAGTAACAAAAAAGGGCGGCATGTTTCCACTGGACGAGCAATTGAACTGTTGGAAGAATTTGGCATGGAGACACCTGACGGCTTTGTCCAACCACCCAAAGGTGCATTGACCAAAAGTACCGTCAATTATTACTTGAAAACGTGGGGATACGACCGAAACCGGATGACCAGACAACCGCCTGCGGTGAGGTTTCAAGCGACTCATAGCAATGAATGTTGGCATTTCGACAAGGCAGCTTTGCGGGGGAAGCTTCCCCCGCAAACGTGCCGCCTCAGCCCATCAGATCTCAAACACGTCAAAGAACCATCCTGGGTGGAACCAGGGCGGGGGAATCCATTATTGATGCTATACAGCATTGTGGACGACCGGAGTGGCGTATGTTATCAGGAATATCACTGTGTTTATGGCGAAGATGTCGAGGCTGCCTTGCGCTTCTTATTCAATGCGATGACCGTAAAAAGCACCGAGGGCTTTCCCTTTCAGGGAATTCCAGAGATGATTTATGCCGACAATGGGCCGATTTCCAAAAGCCATGTCTTTCAAAACGTGATGGATTGCTTGAACATCAATCTGGTGACACATCTGCCAGCAGGTAAAGACGGTCGGCGAGTCACAGCTCGCTCCAAGGGGAAAGTCGAAAGACCGTTTCGGACAGTCAAAGAAGCCCATGAAACCTTGTATCACTTTCACGAACCGAACAGCGACGTTGAAGCCAACTTGTGGCTGCGGCAGTACATCTTGCATTACAACGATAAACCACACCGCAGCGAACCGCATTCACGCATCGAGGATTGGCTGCGGAATGCTCCCAAGACTGGATTGAGGTCGATGTGCAGTTGGGAAAGATTCTGTACGTTTGCCCGCGAACCACAACGTCGAAAAGTTGGGGGCGATGCCAGAGTATCGATTGAGGGGGTAGCTTATCAAGTCGAGCCAGACTTAGCTGGAGAATCAGTAATCTTGTGGTGGGGCTTATTTGACAACGAATTATACGTCCAGAAAGATGACCGCCGCTATGGGCCATTTTATCCAGTTGACGGCCCGATTCCCCTGCATCGATACCGTAAATTTAAACAAACTAAAACTGAAGAACGCGCAGATAAAATTGCCAATTTAGCTAAGAAATTGGGATTGCCACGAGCTGCTTTAACCAACAATACTGACTTACAGTTTTTAGTCGATAAATATAAAGAATTCGAGCCAACTGTAACACCCTTTCAAGACCCCGACCCCTATCAAGAATTTACTTATCCGACAGTATTATTTGCGAAAAGAGCGATCTCCGATTATCTGGCTAAACCTTTGGCAAAATTATCGAAAGAACAATTAACCTTTATCGATACACTTCTAGCTGAAACCTTGAATAAAAGAGTAATTATCGAACGAGTTCAACATTATTTTTACTCACATCCAGGAGAACAGCAAAATGCTCACTGAAGTTATGGAACATTTTCGGTTAATTAGAGAGTTTCGTAAAGCCGGATACTATGATACCGAGTATCAACAGCAAATGTTTAAGGATATTAAAGCTGCAATCCATTCAGGGAAGCTGATTGCTATCACTGGGATTATCGGGTGTGGGAAAACAACCACGTTAAGACGCTTGTTTGAGATTTTGGAGCAAGAAGGGAAAATCTTGGTATCTAAGTCGCTGTCTGTAGATAAAGATCGAGCGACGCTACCAACATTGATTGCTGCTTTATTTTACGATCTCTCAACAGATAAAGAGGTGAAAATTCCCGCTCTTGGTGAAAAGCGAGAACGCGAGCTGCGCGACTTGATTAGAAAAGGTAAAAAGCCAGTGGCACTATTTGTTGATGAGGCGCACGATCTGCATTGCAGTACTCTAACGGGACTCAAACGGCTAATTGAAGTAGTTGAAGATGGTGGCGGTACGCTTTCGGTAGTTTTAGCTGGTCATCCCAAGCTTAAAAACGATCTCCGCCGTCCAACAATGGAAGAAATTGGGTATCGAGCAACTGTGTTTTCTCTAGAGGGAATTGTTGGTAATCAGCGGGGATATATTGAATGGTTGGTGGCTAAATGCACTACTGAAGATACTCAAATTGGTGACATTTTAGAACCGGAGGCGATTGAACTACTTGCGACCCGATTGAGGACTCCGCTTCAAATCGAGCAGCATTTGACTCTAGCTTTTGAGGCTGCGTACCTGTTTGGAGAAAAACCAGTAACGTCCGCGATTGTGGAATCAGTTTTATCGAAGCAGATCGATGATTTGGAGCCGACTCTAACTCGTCATGGCTATGATGTCAAAGGCTTGGCAGAACAGTTTCATGCCAAACCAGCGGAAATCAAGATGCTATTTCGCGGGCAACTCGACCCTGCGCGTTCGCGTGAATTACAGGAGCAAATGTTAGCTGCGGGATTACCTCTGTGAGTGGCTGGACAGGGCAAAATTATAGTTGCATTTAATCCTGGCTCAACCGGATGATTGCAGGCTGGTTGCAATTAATTCTGGCTCAGTTGCATTTAATCCTGGCTGGAGTGAAATTATAGTTGCATTTAATCCTGGCGCGAAACTTCGATGATTGCAGGTTCTAACGATTATGATTGCAGGTTGCTACAATTAGGTGCAGTTTGGGAAAATCAAACCCTCATCGTTCCTTTGAGTGGCAACCTGGCTCGTAGCGAAGCCAGAGGCTTAGTATTATCTGGAACCGTCGGTAAATTTGCCCCTACCCAACTAGTCTTCGCCTGGAGTAAATCGAATGAAGTCCCCGTTATCTTGGGGCACATGAACTTCTTTGCTGAATTCAATGTATGTTTTTACCGACATGAATCCACTTTTGAAATCCATCCCAGAGACAAATAGAAATCGATATGGGCTACATTTAAATAACTTTTTACCATGCTTCAGAAATAGCTTTAACTAAAAAGCTAAATTTA
>JANYIT010000141.1 GCA_025358725.1 Chamaesiphon sp. GL140_3_metabinner_129_sub | reverse complement strand
CCCCATTTGCTGACAAGTCTCCAATCTACCCGACTTACCGATATGTCTATTATCATCGCGATCGGCCCTGAAGGTGCATATTATATCAATTTTTGGCGATAGGTTTTGGTTCTCGCGATGATTAATGTCTGAACTGTGATTTGAATGATTAAATGATGGACTTTGATTATGGAATTTAGCTCATCATAGTCCATCAAACAATCATCATTAATCATAGTTCGGAATTTTCAATCGCCGCAGTAATAATCGACAAAGCCACAATTGGCGCAGTAATAGTGCGGAGAATTCGCGTTCCGAGGGATACTAATTGAAAGCCATGCTCGATCGCCATTTCGATTTCTGCATCCGTCCAGCCACCTTCAGGGCCGATCGCGATGATAATAGACATATCGGTAAGTCGGGTAGATTGGAGACTTGTCAGCAAATGGGGATGTTCGCCTCTAGCTTCACACAGGTATTTGTAAGTGGGAGTGGGCAGTTGGTCAAAAATAGCTTTTAAAGCTTGTGCTTCTTCAATTGTCGGTACAACCAGTCGCTCGGATTGTTCGGCGGCTTCCTGGGCAATTTTACGCCATCTCTGAAGCTTTTGGGGGCTGGGATTCAGCAGGGTTCGATCGCTAATTGCGGGGAAGATTGTCGTTACACCTAGCTCGGTACAAGCACGAACGAGATCGTCGAAGTTATTACCTTTGGGGAGAGCGCAGATTAGGGTGATGGGTTGGGAAAGTTCTCGATTTAGCGTGGTGATTGTTTGAATAATTTGGGCGGTTCTGGTGGATATCTGCTGGGAGATTTCAGCGATGATTTCGGCGAGGTAAAGTTTTCCAGTACCATCGATGGCTTGAAATTGTGCCCCATGCTGGAGCCGAATGACGCGAGTCAGGTAGTGATGTTGTTCGGCGGTGAGTGCGATGTGATTGCCGTGGATTTGGCTGGGAGTAATGGTAATGCGTTGCAAAGTTCTTAGAGATTTCGATTTTAAATTGTGCCGGATATCTTTAGTTTAGACTGTGTGCTATTCAAATCAAATTACGGGGAATACTAAGAAAATATGAGTCGAAATGTACATTCTTAGCGTTCTGGTAAATAAATGCTTGCATCCACAATGAATCTGGACAAATGCTATCAGTTATTAGGGATCTGTCGAGGAGCATCGCTCGATGAGCTAAAAGCTGCATACCGTTCATTAGCCCGCAAATGGCATCCCGATCTCAATCCAGACGATCTTGATGCACCTCAACGTTTCATCGCGCTCAATCAGGCTTATCAAATTTTACTCGATCGAACTCAGACAAATTCAACTCACTCGACAGCAACAAGTACGGCTACCGCCACAAGCCCGACAACGACTGTTCGAGTTACTCGTCGGGAAACTTCACAGCCAGCAGCAAATTCCACACCAATAAATCAGAATGATGATCGATTAAAATGGCAGTTATATGCAGAATTGCAGTCATTACTAAAGCAACAACAGTTTTTAAAAGCAATTGTCTTAATTGAGGGTTTAGCTCATCGTTCGCCACAAGACAAGCAAATTTGTCAATGGCAAGGCATTATCTATTCTCAATATGGAAATCAATTAATTCAGCGTCGCGAATTTGATAAGGCGCGGATTTATCTCAAGAAAGCTCTGAGAGTCGATCCCCACAATCGACAATTATGGCAGGAAGTCGATCGATCTTTTAATCGCATTACTCAGTTGAGTTAACCACCTGCTCGATCTGTTAGCCTTCCAAAATCAGAGTAGGGGCGATTCATGAATTGCCCCTACTCTGATTTTTGTTCAGAATCTGGGGATACGATCGAGTTTATTTGAGTTTATCAATAATTTCTTTAACTCTTCCAGATCCTAAACCACTGATTTTTGCTGAGACGATCATTTCCCAGTCATCAAATTTTTGTTGTGGTTGAATATTTCGGCTAGTGATAATATTGGGAACTAATTTTCTGACTGGTTTAGATATTCCTGATAGTTCCATACTTAGTGCAAGCTGCTCTTGACTAAAAGTATTAACCAAATTTAGGACATTAGCTTTCTTGATTGGATCGATCAATTCCAAGAAACTAATCTTAGATTTTTTAATTATTTTATTTTTGTCACTTTCAGATGTTTTGGTACTCTCTATTAATCGATCTAAGATTTTTTGTGTTCGGCAATTTGGTCTACAATTGGTTGTAGTTGCTGGGAGATTGTCGATGACAATACTGGTAATAACTGCTCAATTGATAGATGAACTTCTGTTGGCCTTTTTTCAAGTATATCTAATGTTTTTTTATGATCGATAAGTTGATCTGAGATTGGTTGTATTTGAAGGGAGATGGTAGAGGATAGTGCTAACAGTAAGTTATCGATTGAGAAATTAATATCTGTCGAAATGGGAATATTCGATGGTTTATTGTTTACTAATAATGCGATTTGATCGATCGCTGATTTTTGTAAATTTGTAGGAATAATGAACGCATTTACCTCTTCTGCCTGAAGCAAGTTTTTCTCTTTGGCTCTGACAGCAGCATGATATTCTAAATCTCCCTCAATAACTGTGTATTTTTCACCACCAGCATCTTTTAAAATTAATGGTCGAATCAATCCATTAGCAGCTAAAATTAAATCAGCTAATTGCTCTATTTCTGATTCTTGGAAACTAGATTTTGGTAAATTAGATATGATATTCTTTACTTCAACAAAATAGCATTTAATCATTATGTTAATCCAATCTTGTTTAAAACTTCATCTGCTAGTACTTCAAATTTAAGTGCAGATGTTCGTGCTGTGTCATTGTGCAGATCAGCATATTTAAAAATAGACTGTGGATTTGGGTATTCAATCTCACCAACTGTTATTGTTTGATTAAAACATGTAGATAATGCAGATCGATCATAAATAACTGATTCCATTAGTGACATTCCATATCTTTCGCTGATCACAGCTCTTTGCTTGGGAAAGCTATATTTGATGTATTGAGCATTTGTAGAAATTTTAGATGCTAATACTCCTAGTATTTCTATGGGTTGCTTGCCAAAAGTTTCTCTATTTTCATTAATACTGCTGATAAACTCTTCGACTGTTGGTAATCATTGATTTGCAAATGGTTTGAGATCGGAAGGAATAATTAAGTAGTCAGCGGTAATTAGTGCTGCTTCTGCATAAATATCACGAGAAGGTGGAGTATCAATAATCACTAGATCATAACTATTCTCAACTCGCTTTAATTTCGCCAATAATCTATTTCGACTTGACATCTTTGTTGTCAAAATTTCTTGATATTTAATGAGATCAATATGAGCAGGAACTACATCAATCTCTGGATCATTAAAATATGATGACTGACGAACTATTTCATGTATAAAATTCGTATCACTACTAGCAATCGCATGATAAATATTACGATCTCTGATATCATCTTCCTCTTCAAATTGAAATTTAATTAAGCCAGTAGCAAATGTGCTATTCGACTGAGCATCGATATCAATTAATAGTACTCGATAACCTTTTTTACTAAAAGCTGCTGCAAGATTGGTAGATACTGTAGTTTTACCGACACCGCCTTTATTATGATAAATAGCAATAGTTTTCATAGATGACACTTTGGAAGATGGCGCAGTAGTAGGAATAGATGCAGTTTGGGATAATGATAACTGAGGTTGCAGTCTTTCTTTGATAAAATCGCGTCCAATTATTTTGATTATATCCGCTAATCGATCGTCAATATCTCGACCCATGCAACGAAATAATAGCTGAATTACACCCGCTGCTTGGTAATAAATTCTTAATTCTTTGCCATTTGTCAATAAGCCATAAGAAATATTTAAACTAGTTAAATAATTTCGGAGCTGATAAACATGCTTGTCTAAATTCTTGCGTGGATTCTTGGCTTCAATGACTAAACCCACTGAAGATTTAGCATCCGATTTGAATGGCAGCTTTTGGGTGAAGGCGAGAAAGTCTAGCCGAATTTTACCAAACTTTACTTCCTGATGCCATGTATCAGGAGAATAACCTAGTTTTGGCAGTAAATAATGAACGATTAGTTTACTTTCGACTTCGCTTTCATTCCGACACAGTTCGGGATTAAAACTCAATATTAACCTCTAGATTCTGGATTGTTTTTACAGTAATATTGAGTGTTTTAACTTTCAACTTGTCTAACGTGTAATTCCTCGAATCATATATCCCAACACCAAACCAACTACAAAAGTAGCAGCCTTTCCGGTTTGGAGAAAGTCTGTCCAACCATTTTGGATATTACCGAGAATATCAACATTTTGAAACTGTTGGGCGATGACTAATCCGTGGGTAGCAATATCAAATTGGATCTGTAAATTGGTGCCAATCTCGATCATTGCTGGAGCCACTAGCTGAATCAGATTAATATCAAGCGTCATGGCTAACATATTAAGTAGCATAGATTTAATTAGTACGGGGATTGTGCTTATTATGCCCCTGAATATCATCAGATCGATCGCGTGTAATTATGGAGATTTGGGCGCAATCGCTATGTTACGATCAGGATCACCAAAATAGGCAAAATAACGATCGTGTTTAGTGACAACTAGCGGCGTGGGTGCGACTTCTCCCCATTCTTGGATCAGAGATTGTAATAAGGTATCTTGTTGTTGGCGGAGTTTGGCGATTTGAGCACCTTTATTGAGGATGACAAACCAAACTAATCCTCGATCGCGAGTTGGTAATACGCCACCTAATGCGCTAACCTCGTTGAGAGTACCTGTTTTGATTGTTGTGCCGACAGGTAAATGTCGATCTTTGAGCGTGCCAATATATTCTGTGCCAGCAACGGGGAAAATATCTGCGAGATTCAGGTTAGCGGGTTGCAGAGTTTGGTGGAGGGTACGGAAGATTTGGCAGACAGCGCGGGGCGAAAGACGATTTTGGACTCCTAAACCGGAACCATTGATCAGTTGAATCTCTGCTGGTGGAAATTTGGCGGTAGTGGAGACGATCTTCATCACCTGCTCCGCTCCGCCGACACTATCGGCGAGAATTTGGGCAATTTCGTTATTGCTGTAGATATTCATCTGTCGCACGATATCAATTAGTGGTAGCGATTGATGGCGAATGAGTGGTGTGATTGTGGTTGGAAGATCGCTAGTCACAATGACTTTTCCAGCAATATTTACTTGAGGAAGTTTGCTAGTAGTTGCGGTTGGTGCGGTGGGTAGTTTGACGATATTTACGTCTTTAAATTCGGTATTTAGTAATGCAGGTGGCAGGTTAATTCCAGTTAAAGCTTGTTTAAATAATTCCCCAGCTTTTTGAGGATTGGATTTATAGTTCATGTGGAAGTTACCTACCACTAACAGATTACCGCTAACTCTATTGATGCCTACTTGATTTAAACTCTGGGCAAGTGAAATCGCATCTTCCCAGACAAATAAAGGATCGCCACCACCGCGCACGATTAAATCGCCCTCTAATGTGCCCTGGTTAATTTTACCGTTGGCACTGATGGTAGTATCAAATTGTTTGTCCAAGCCCCAAGTCGTAATTGCTGCCAGAGATGTGGCTGTTTTAGTTAGGGATGCAGCCGAAATGGGAATTGTGCCATTTCGATCGATCAGCAGATTACTATCAGTTTGGATCCAAATTGATTGCTGTTGGGGATTTAAACCTTGAGCTTTGAGGGTTTGGAGATATTGAGCAATGGTTTTTTCGATGCCTGGTTCTACTGCTGTAGGGGGATTAAGCCATGATAATCCCTGCCAAGTCACGGCTTGAGCTGGAGATACTGGGGGTGAATTTACGCCAGCTAGATTCAACCACAGCCCCACAAATCCAGAAGAAACTAATTGCAGCATATTGATGGTGTGATCGCACGAGCTTTTCGATCAACTATCCATTATGACATCATATTGCGAATTTGCTCCAGGATAATGCAATCAATTTTTATCAGTCCATCAGCTTGGATCCAAATCACCGAAAGATTGTTTTAATGGCCTAAAATTTGTCCAACTGTTTCTGGTTGAGTAAGAGATTTGACAGCAATCATTGATACCATCTGCGGATCTAAATTGTCCAATTGCACGATCGAGTATGGTAGATTGGTTGCCTGAAAATTGGGAACTAAATCGCTTGAAAGCGGCACTGAATTAATGATGATTAGTTGTGGCAAAATTTTTCCGCCATATGCAGAAATTGATTCAAGTTGGAGTGAAAATAAACCTGGCGTAAAACGAGGATTTAAGGCTTTATCATATTCAAATTTACTGAGCATCAATTGAAACGAACAAATTTGGGTAGGATCGATTGGTGCAGCCTCACTCACCGTTTTAGCTCTAAATATTGGCACTAAATCTTGGAATGGAATTTGAATTGTCAGCCACTGATTAGCAATAGTATCAAATGGATAAGCATATCCAACCCCATCCCATTTCGCCTCAGTGCGAATAAAGAATTTATATCTTTGTCCATCACCTTTTAGTCGTAGCTCAATCCCTAGATAGTTACTTAAATTAAAACTAGGATCGAAATTGCGGGTACGCACCGACGCAAATCCACCGGAATTATCGGTAGAAACATTTCCCCCAAAAATCGCATAACCTGTACCCATCCGAATCCCACTTTCACTCACGCCACCCATTACCACATCATCGACAGCTCCCCATGTCGCCTGAAGATTAGCATCTGGCTGTGTAAAGTCAAACAATTCAGCTTGAGTAGCCGTCGGTAAATAAGTCCGAGCAGCCGCAGCTAAGTTATCTACAGCCGACGCAGATAAAGAAATCTGCGGATCTGGACAAATAATAATCGATCGAACCCCAGCCATGATTTGAGAAGATAGATTCAAACTGTTAAAATCGACCTGCACAAACTCAACATTTGCAGGTACACTAAACGGTGTCAAGCTCAAATCTGAGATCGCTGCTCTAACTCGATATCCGCTTTTCAGTAATTGCCCGACCACCAATTGTCCAATCTCACCAATCGCACCAATAACCAAAACTACGCCCAAAGCTCTCCCTCCATCAATGGTAGATTGACGATTCGATTCACCTGTCAGCCACCGTTGCACATCGCTGAAGAGGGGAATTGCCCCAAAATAGCCCACAGTATTTAAAAACCTGCTTGCATCCCATTTAGCCATAAATGCTGACGATCGACTATCGATTATTTACGCTGATCCTTAGTTATTATAACCGATCGATATTCCCTGCATCCTGAAAACTACTCTATGATATTTGTCGATAAAATTTCTCTCTACTTAGAAGATATTGAAAATCCGATTGGTAAAATAGTTAATTTATTTATCACAGGCTTAGTCTTAGTTTCTACAGGTATTTTCGTAGCTGAAACTTATCCACTCGATCCAGATCTTCGATCTCTAATCAGCAAAATAGATACGCTGATTTTATCGATTTTTGCGATCGAGTATTTACTCCGCCTCATCGCCGCTCCAGATAAATTAAAATACATCTTTAGCTTTTACTCACTCATCGACCTAATTGCGATCTTACCAGTACTAGCTGGAGTAACAGATGTCAGCTTCATTCGGATCTTGCGCTGGTTTCGGATTTTAAGATTACTGCGATTTATTGAGGGTAAAGCTTTGTTGGATAATCTCGATCGAGAGGATAGTTCAATTATCACCCGTATTTTATTTACTATCTTTTCAATTATTTTTATCTATTCAGGCTTGATCTATCAAGTCGAACATTCAGTCAACCCCAAAGAATTTGGGGTAATGTTCTGAATCTGTGGAAAGAAGTATCAGAGAAGCAAGATATAGCAGAGAGAAAGAAAAATGGTATTAGAACCTGTTCTGTGCCCAGCTTGTCAAAGTAGCGATGTCGTCAGACACGGATACTCAGGAGAAGG
>JANYIT010000139.1 GCA_025358725.1 Chamaesiphon sp. GL140_3_metabinner_129_sub | reverse complement strand
GAGATGTGAGATGTGAGATGTGAGATGTGAGATGTGAGATGTGAGATGTGAGATGTGAGAGGTGAGATGTGAGATGTGAGATGTGAGATGTGAGATGTGAGATGTGAGATGTGAAAAGTGAGATGGGAGATGTGAGATGTGAGATGTGAGTAGGGGATTGAGTTAAAATGACGATCGAGTCACACCTGCGAGCCTTCAAGAAGCGATCGAGATTATGGAAGCCAGCCCAGCCCAGATTAGTCAAGCCGTTCAAAATCTCTACGATACTTATCCCTTTCCCCCAGAACCCCTGCTCGATGAACCGCCTCCAGGTTTTAACTGGCGGTGGCAATGGCAGGCGGCATATAGCTTTTGTACCGGACAAATGCCCAGTCGTGATGATGTGCGGATTCTCGATGCTGGGTGCGGTACTGGAGTAAGTACCGATAGTCTAGTACATCTCAATCCCCAGGCGAGTGTTACCGCGATCGATCTCAGTCCCGGCGCACTCAAAGTCGCCCAGGAACGCTGCCAGCGATCGGGTGCAACCCGTGTTGAATTTCACCATCTGAGTCTATTTGATGTTGCCCAGCTACCAGGGGAATTTGACCTAATTAACTCGGTGGGCGTACTCCACCATACCCCAGACCCAATTCGCGGCATTCAAGCCTTGGCGGGCAAATTAGCCCCTGGTGGATTGATGCATATTTTCGTCTATGGCGAGTTGGGGCGATGGGAGATCGAATTGATGCAAAAAGCGATCGGCATGTTGCAAGGCGACAAGCGCGGTGATTATCAAGATGGGGTCAAAATCGGTCGTTCTGTCTTTGCCTCTCTCCCCGAAACTAATCGACTGGTGAAACGGGAAAAAGAACGCTGGGCGATGGAAAATCACCAGGATGAATGTTTTGCTGATATGTACGTTCATCCTCAAGAGATTGATTACAATATCGAGACATTATTTGAACTGATTGATGCTTCAGGTTTAGAGTTTATCGGTTTTTCTAATCCTGAATTTTGGAATTTGGAACGACTATTAGCTAAAGCACCGGAAGCACTAGCAAGAGCAAAGAAACTTGATATTCGCGCACAGTATCGGCTGATCGAACTTCTCGATCCAGATGTTGCTCACTATGAATTTTTCCTAGCAAAACCGCCGCTTCCAACGACTATTGATTGGTCGAATGAGCAGATTTTTCTGGCGGCAATTCCCTATCGTCATCCCTGTATCGAAGGTTGGGAAAGTCAGCATGTATTTAATTGCGATTGGAAATTAATCAATCTTTCTGACTCTGAATTTGCCTTGATGCAAGCTTGCGATCAGAATCAGCAGAAACAATTGACGGTTAGTGAGATGTTAGAATCGAGCGAACTTTCTGTAGAAAATGTTCGATCGCTCCTAGCTAATAAATTGATGATGTTAAAAGTTAAGAAGTAATCCTGATCAATCCCCGACTGCTTTAAGCCGTCGGGGATCTAAGCAACAATTGCAATCCAGAAAATATGTCTGTAACCGTTCATTTTTTACCCGATAAAGTCACCGTCACCGCCGAACCAGGCGAGCCATTGCTCAACGTGGCAGATCGGGCAGGAATCACCATTCCCACTGGTTGTTTGATGGGTTCTTGTTTTGCCTGTGAGGTGGAAATCGAAGGACAAGAAAACCCAGTTCGGGCTTGTCTGGCGAGTATCCCAATTGATGAATCAGTGCTGATCGTCCATCGTTACGACGATCCGATTTGGTAAACTTTTTGATGGTAAAACATGCGAATGCCAATGAGTTGAATCAACCCTGATAAACTGGTAACTAACGATCGATAGGTACCTCCAAACAATGTCTACCGCAACATTAGTTAACTGGTTGGAATCAGCTACCGAGCTAGGCATGTTACCTCACGATGTCTTGGAATCGATCGCGAGTGAATTGGAGGTACTAGTCTTACCAGCAAACCGTCGAGTGACGATCGAGGATACCCCCGTCACTAAGCTGTATATCTTGGAATCAGGACAAGCAGAGCGTTATCATCGCCAGCAAGCAGGGTTAATGTGGGCAACGAGTTTATTACCAGGCGCGGTGGTGAATTTATCGGCATTACAGCGATCTCAACCAACAGATAGCCGGATTGTAACGCTGACAGAATGCCAGTTTCAGACAATTACAGCCAATCGATGGCAGGAATTAGTCACCAGATATCCCCAGATTACCGCCGCTTATGCAGAGCGATTGGCAGGTAAATTAGCACAACTCGAAGGTGAAATCGCCTACGAACGAGACAGACAAGCCGCTTTGCGTCCTTATATTATTCCCCAAGCCAAGCGGGGAATAATTGGCACTAGTCGTTACGCTGTTAAGTTGCGCCAACAAATTCGCACCGCCGCTAATGACGATCTTCCAGTCTTAATTGCGGGCGAACCAGGATTAGAAAAAGATAATATTGCCGCGTTGATTCATTTTGGTTCCCAGCGTCGCCAGCAGCCGATGATTAGTCTCAAAAGTGCCCTAATTACCGCCAATGGTGCAGAATTATTCGGGCGTGTAGGTGGAAAACCAGGACTATTGGAATGGTTGGGTGAAGGGACATTAATTTTGAATGATGTTCAGGAATTACCGTCTGAATTGATGCCGCAAATCGAACAATTAATCAGTACTGGAAACTATACCCCGATTGTTCGTGAAGGACAAATCGCTATCCCTTCTCGCACTAGTAATGCTCGGATCATCCTCATCTCAGAGCGTACTCAACCGACGTTTAAGAAATTGATCGAGCACAAGATCGATGTGCCAGGATTACGGGTGCGGAAAGCCGATTTGGAGGCACAGGTAAATTATTATATCAACATCATTTGTCGCCAAAAAAAATCACCAAAACCCCAAGTCACCCCGGAAGCAATCCGCCGCTTGCAAGCTTATGATTTTCCCGGTAATTTACTAGAATTGCAGGGGATGGTAAATCGAGCATTGGTACAGGCACAAGGTAGTAATCTGCTGACGGAAGAGGTATTTTGGGCACAGACGACGAAGAAGCAATTATTTCGCCTGAATTTATTGAATGCTTATCCCTGGTTGCGGCGGTTTTTAAATACCGATTGGTATCCCGATCGAATCAATTATGGTTTCACAGCTTGGGTATTTCCACTTGTGGTAATGATTCTATTTGTCGCCCCTCAAGATCGTCAGCATAATTTTGCACTGAATCTATTTTGGGCGTGGTGGTGGCCATTAATTTTATTGTTGTTTCCAATAATTGGTAGACTGTGGTGTGCTTTTTGCCCATTCATGATTTATGGCGAAATTGTCCAGAAACTTTCACTCAAATTCTTTCCAAGAACGCTGAAAAAGTGGCCGCGTGAAGTTGCCGAAAAATGGGGCGGTTGGTTTCTGTTCGGTTTGTTTGTGCTGATATTTCTATGGGAAGAACTATGGAATCTAGAAAACACGGCTTATTTATCTAGTTGGTTGTTGCTGCTAATTACGGCTGGAGCAGTGCTTTTTTCGCTGATTTTTGAACGTCGATTTTGGTGCCGTTATCTATGTCCGATTGGCGGCATGAATGGTTTGTTTGCTAAACTATCGATCGTCGAATTACGTGCTCAACAAGGCACCTGTGCGGCAGAATGTACCACTTATCATTGTTATAAAGGTGGTGTAGGTTTTGGGGAGGGACAGACTACCAATGGTTGTCCGATTTATTCTCATCCTGCCCAATTAACAGATAATAAAGATTGTGTATTGTGTATGACTTGCCTCAAAGCTTGTCCTCATCGATCGGTAGAATTAAATCTTCGTCCACCTGGAATTGAACTTTGGACAACCCATATTCCACATGCATATGAGGTCGCTCTATTATTTCTATTACTCGGAGGTGTTTATCTCCATCGATTACCCGAACTCAATCATTTGTTAAGGTTGCAAGTAGATTTAACCCAATTTTTCCCACATTTAGGACTATCGATCGCGGCGATTGTAATTCCATCACTGATCCCATTTTTAGCTTACGGTGCAATGCAAGGATTATATAAATTAGGGCAACTAGAATTTATCTCCTTTAAACTTTGTAAACCGCTGCCATTTATCGTTCTCGCCTATGGTTATTTACCTTTAGTATTAGGTGGAAATTTAGCTCATTATTTTAAACTTGGCTTAGAAGAAGGTGGCCAAATTATACCGATTACTTTCGCAACCTTCGGACAGATCGGTGATAATTTACCTAGCTTTATCGCTGATCCAGCAGTGATTACATTTCTGCAAAGTATGACTTTAATTGTGGCATTATTAATCACAATCTTTCTGACTCAGAAAATCGCCAAACGGCCGATAATATCTCTCATTCCTCAACATTTAGCTAGCATCTGTCTAGTCGTAACTTTGTGGATCTCGATCGTTGGTAATTAAATATCACAGTAGTGCGCAATCACTAAATATAGCATCATTTCGGGTGCTAGAAAAATTGAGATAAAATTCGATTTAGCAAATATCTTGCGAGGCATTGTAATGGATGGATCCCAAATATGTGATATTGTAGAAAACTAGAAATTGAGGTGCATTGATGATAAAAGTTTTAGTTGGTTCTATTGGGATGCTTTGTTCTGGTATATTGGGTTCATTATTACAATTCACGATCAGCAGCACAGCAGCGATCGCCGTTACTAATTTCGCACATCAAGATGAGATCGCTTTAGCCGTAAGTAAGAGCGAAAAAACAGTTACTACTCCTTCTGGGGTAATGTTCTGAATCTGTGGAAAGAAGTATCAGAGAAGCAAGATATAGCAGAGAGAAAGAAAAATGGTATTAGAACCTGTTCTGTGCCCAGCTTGTCAAAGTAGCGATGTCGTCAGACACGGATACTCAGGAGAAGG
>JANYIT010000138.1 GCA_025358725.1 Chamaesiphon sp. GL140_3_metabinner_129_sub | reverse complement strand
CGTAATTTAGCAGCTAATTTCTCAGCTCGTTGCTCGGCTTGCTCGGCTCTTTCTGTAGCTTGTTGACGAAGTTGGTCTAATTCGACAAAACTGAGGAATGGTCGATCGTCAGGACGATAGATAATGAGAGCATCATCCTGCATATTAAACCGGATACCCAGACGAGGACTAACCCAATTTCGATCGTCATCAATTAATTCTAATCCATTGTCATTGCGAATCCAGCCGATAAAATCAATGCGATCTGGATCGTAGATATAATATTCTTCTACTCCATACTGCTCATAGAAATCCAATTTCGGCTCATTTCCGCCATCCGATTCCCAGGCGAGAGGATTTCAAATACCACCTGCGGCGCAATCCCGTCTTCTACCCACTGTCGATATGAGCCTCTATCTCCCTTTGGTCGATCGAATACTACCATTGCGTCGGGTGCTAGCCGAATTTTATTATTGCCTTCCACGGGATACCAGAGCAAATCTCCCGCAACAAATACCTGTGGCTCTTCCGCAAAGAGCAGTTCGAGATTTTCCTTAATCGTGACAATCCAGCGAAACTGTTTAGTATTATCTGACATCGGTTGATCATCTCGATCAAGATAGATAATTTCAGTAGTAGTTTCTGTAGAGATTTGGGCGACCATAGCTATCTACTTGGTTGGTTTGCGACTAATTCAATTTTACTACAAATTTCCAGCAGAGAAGTTCTGCTCAGGACAGAAATGTTAAAATACAAACATAGGACTAGCATCGCCGTAAGTTAACTAAAATTAGGTGAAAAATTTGTATGTTTTATCTGCTTTTTCTAATACCTGGAATGCTGCTAATGATGTGGGCACAGTTTCGAGTTAAAGGCACTTATCAAAAGTACGCTCAGATTGGCTCCAGTATGGGCATGACTGGCTCGGAAGTTGCCGAAAAGATCTTAAGTGAGATGGGAATCAATAATGTATCGGTAGAGCCAATTGCTGGCGAATTAACCGATCATTACGATCCTAGTGCCAAGGCGGTGAGATTGTCAGAAGTGGTTTATGGTTCGACATCTTTAGCGGCGGCTGCGGTGGCGGCTCATGAATGTGGACATGTGCTCCAAGATGTTAGAGGTTATAAACCAATGAACATTAGGGCGGCTTTAGTTCCAGCGGCTAATTTGGGTTCTAATATTGGCCCATTATTAATTATGCTGGGTTTTGGTTTCAGTGCGATGGGCAGTATTAGTACGATGTTTATTAATATTGGGATTGCGCTATTTTTAGGCGTGGTGTTGTTTCACATTGTTACTTTACCTGTTGAATTTGATGCGTCAAATCGGGCATTAAAATTAATTAATGAATTGGGTATTTTGCAAGGCGAAGAAAATAGAGGAGCTAAGAAAGTATTAGATGCTGCGGCATTTACTTACGTCGCTACAGCTTTATATTCTGTCCTCCAACTTGTCCAACTATTAATGTCTCGGCGTGATTAGAGTTGTATTTTTAATAGATCTATGAATTTATATCCCCGACTTCTCGGAGAAGTCGGGGATATTGTGTGTCTAGTCTTTATATGGGAGCGAAAAGGATGAGCTTTATTGAAAACTTAAAAAAATCTTGGCAACAAAACAACTCTTTGGTATGTGTTGGTCTCGATCCAGATTTATCACGTTTACCTAGCCACTTTGAAAAAACTGCCGATTCGATATTGGCGTTCAACAAAGAAATTATTGATGCTACCCACGATCTAGTTTGTGCATATAAGCCACAGATTGCATATTTTGCGGCAATATCTGCTGAGAAACAATTAGAGCAAACGATCGATTATATCAAATTAAATTATCCACAGATACCGATCATTCTCGATGCCAAACGCGGCGATATTGGCAGCACTGCCGAAATGTATGCAACGGAAGCATTCTCCAGATACAATGCTGATGCTGTGACGATTAATCCCTATATGGGTTATGATTCAGCCGAGCCGTTTTTGAGATACAAAGATCGTGGCGTAGTCTTACTTTGTCGAACATCGAATAGTGGTGCGGGAGATATTCAAGATTTACTAGTTGATGGTGTACCAATTTACGAACATGTTGCTAAACTTATTACTGAAAAATGGAATATCAATAATAATTGTCTGTTAGTTGTTGGGGCAACATGGCCCGATCAAATGTCAAAGATTAGAAGTATAGTAGGGGATATGCCCTTCCTCGTACCAGGAGTAGGAGCACAAGGTGGTGATGTTGGAACAATGGTTAAAGCCGGACAAACAAATGATGGAACAGGGTTGATTATCAGTTCGTCTAGGGCGATTTTGTATGCAGGTAATGGGGTAGATTTTGCAACAGCAGCAAGAGCTGAAACGATTAGTCTTCGCGATACTATTAATCAATTTAGAAATGTGATATCGCCATCACTAAGTTAGTACTAGTGAATTCTAGATCCCCGACTTCTTGGAGAAGTCGGGGATCTAGAATTCAAGACCGTGTTAGACTAAAACGTCACCCAAATCGATAAGTAACTTTCCATACATGCCTACCATTGAAGAAAACCAGCAAAGTTGGGATAAAAGCTACGCATGGGAGCAACAGGGCGATGAGTGGTCATCATCATGGGGTGGAGCTGATGCTCAGTGGTTTGGCTCGATTTTGCCGCGCATTCAGGCGTTGATGTCGGGCGGGACAATGCTCGAAATTGCCCCAGGATTTGGTCGATGGACTAATTATTTAAAAGATACGTGCGATCGATTAATTGTGGTCGATTTATCCGAGAAATGTATCAAGGCTTGTCAAGAAAGATTTTCGACTGATTCACATATTGAATATCATGTTAATGATGGTAAATCATTAGCGATGATTCCTGACAATTCGATCGATTTTGTGTTTAGTTTTGATTCGTTGGTACATGCAGAGGCTGATGTGTTGGCAACATATCTAGCGCAGCTTGCAACTAAACTAAAGCCGAATGGTGTGGGATTTATTCATCACTCAAATTTAGGTCAATATCAGCCAATTTTATCACTAATTGAGCAAATACCCAGCGAGATGAGAGCGGAAATCGTCAATAAAATTTTATTAGAGCCTACTCGGTGGCGAGCGGGAAGTATGACAGCTAAATTGTTTGCGGATTATTGCGATCGATCTGATTTACAATGTATCTGTCAAGAGTTAGTCAACTGGGAAAATGAAGGTCTACTGATCGATTCTTTCTCACTATTTACTCCCAAAAATTCGATCTGGGCGCGTGAAAATAATATTGTCGAAAATTTAGGATTTATGAACGAAGCTGCTGCAACTAAACAGCGATCGCATTTATATTCTATCAACAGCAAGTAAGTAGGAAGTTGAGCTTGACGAAGGCGACAGAAAAATGGTTATCAGTGATTGGGATTGGTGAAGCAGGAGTAGCTAATCTCAGTCCATTAGCACAGGGATTTATCGATCGAGCATCACTAATTGTTGGTGGTAAACGTCATTTAGCCATGTTAGATTCCTCACAACCTAGCATGGTTTGGGAATCTCCCATTGAATCATCAATTGAATCAATTCTCAAATATCGCGGTACCCCAGTCTGTATATTGGCTAGCGGCGATCCGCTCTGTTATGGAATTGGCGTGACTCTGCTAAGATATATCTCGATCGACCAAATCACGATTATACCCGCACCATCTACCTTTAGTCTCGCTTGTGCCCGCTTGGGCTGGTCATTAACAGAAGTAGAAACCCTGAGTTTGTGTGGACGTTCCCCAGATTTCCTCGCCGGAATCCTCGCGCCAAATGCTCAGTTATTAATCTTGAGCGCGGGTGCAGATACGCCCCAAATTGTGGCTGATTTACTCACACAGCGGGGGTATGGTGATAGTCAGATCACAGTCTTAGAACATTTAGGCGGGGAAAGAGAAAGATCGATTTCAGACATCGCCAGATCCTGGTCTAAATCAGACGTAGCGGCTCTAAATATCATTGCCGTGGAATGCCAAATCGATCCGAGTAAAACCCCCTTAAATTGCCTACCAGGACTACCTGACAGTGCTTATCATCACGATGGACAACTAACAAAGCGAGAAGTTCGAGCGATTACCTTAGCCGCACTCGCGCCAATGCCTGGAGAATTGCTGTGGGATGTGGGTGCTGGATGTGGTTCGATCGGAATAGAATGGCTCAGAAGTCATCCACGCTGTCGAGCGATCGCGATCGAGCAACACTCCCATCGGTTACAATTTATTGCAGATAACATGGCGGCTTTGGGTACGCCACATCTGCAACTGATTCAGGGAAAAGCACCCGCAGCATTACCGGATTTACCCACTCCCGATGCGATTTTTATCGGTGGTGGCGTGACAGCTCCAGGATTATTAGATACTTGCTGGACAGCATTGCGATCGGGTGGTAGATTAGTCGCTAATGCCGTAACGGTGGAGAGCGAATTGCAGTTATTACAATGGCATCAGCAAGTAGGCGGCGAATTAACTCGGATTGCGATTCAACGTACTCAAAATATTGGCGGCTTTCTGGGTTGGAAACCGCTAATTCCGGTTACTCAGTTAGTAGTAGTCAAGACAGCAGAGGATTAGTATATTTAGAGACGATCGCTGATCGCTAGTTTATACTGGTAACGCGCACCATAGCGATCGACTAATGAAACCTTACACAGCCTCCTTGGATTCGGGTTGGCGGCATGAATTCATCCAAACCAACAACATTCGCTTGCACTGTGTCACCCAAGGCGAGGGCGAATTGGTAGTATTACTTCATGGTTTTCCAGAATTTTGGTACTCCTGGCGACATCAGATTCCCGCTCTCGCTCGTCATTTTAAGGTTGTTGTTCCCGATCTTCGCGGCTACAATTATTCTGATAAACCGCTGACTGGCTACGATCTCGATACCCTCAGTCGAGATGTACAGGGGCTAATCGAGTCACTAGGCTACGCGAAAGCTCATATTGCTGGACATGACTGGGGTGGGGCGATTGCATGGCATCTAGCTCAAAAATGCCCTCACATACTCGATCGATTGGCAATCCTCAACGCTCCTCATCCTCAACGATTATTTCAGGAAATGGGCAGCAATCTCGATCAGTTGCGGCGTAGTTGGTACATGTTTGCATTTCAAGTACCGGGACTGCCAGAATGGTTGATTCAACAAAATCTCAAAGATTTTATTCTAAATGTCTTTCGCGGACAAGCAGTGCGAAAAGGAGCTTTTACAGCAGAAGATAATCAAATTTATCAAGAAGCTTTAGAAAAGCCTGGAGTCTTAGCCGCAGCACTTAACTATTATCGACACTCACTTGCACCCCAAAATTGGCTCCAAAATTTGAATAATTCGCCACTTCAGATTACCGTACCAACATTGATGCTGTGGGGAGAAGATGACAATTTTCTTAGCAATAAGCTGACAGAAGGGATGGAAAAATTAATCTCTGCACCTTTTAAACTTAAACTTATTCCTCAATGTGGGCATTGGATTCAACAAGAAGTTCCCCAAATTGTCAACCGAGAACTCTTGGATTTTTTCCAATCTACCCCCCTAAAGCCTAAGTCCTAATTTAAACGTTTACTAGTGCCTGAGAAATATGCTTATTTACTAAATTAACAAGATCGGTGGGTGTAAATGGTTTAGTCATATAATCAGTCGCACCAACCATTTTTGCTTTGAGTCGATCGAACATACCATCACGACTACTAAGCATTAGAATTGGTACATGCTTAAAGCTGGGAGATTTACGCAGGAGTTGACAAAGTTCATAGCCATTAATGTCTGGCATACTGATATCCAACAAAATCAGCATTGGATGATTCCGAATTAGCTTCGTCATTGCTTGAGCAGGTTTTAGTAGGCTGATCACTTCGTACCCTTGAGATTCTAGGGTTAACTTCACACTATTTTGTACTGTCTGACTATCATCAATACAGGCAATCAAAGGACGTTCTTCATCTTGTTTTTTACCATACCCAGAAATTTGTGCGTTCCGATTACGGATGAGTGGTAGTAATAGATGGCTAAGTTCTTGGACATCAATATTGAGTTGATTAGCGATACTATAAAGACAAAGATTTTGAGTCAGTGCAGCTTGATAAGACTCGATCGCTTTGGTACTTTGAAGTTGCTGCCACAATAACTGATATAGACTATCAATATTAGAAAGATATACTCTCACTAATGGTGAAGCAATCTGTGGCCGAATTTTCTGCCATTGCCAAATTAGTTGTTTAACTGGCGTAATTATTTGCTGCACTGAAGCCGATAAAATCAGCACTTCTAAGTTAGAATCAAGATCGAATTCCATCTCGGCATTTCCAATTGCCATGATGTGAACAAAAGCTTCTTGAGTACTGGTAAATGCTAATTGGCGAACTTGTTGAAGTGATAATTTTCCTGATTGCCATTGATGACAAATAAATTGATAATCAGATTGACCGATCGTAAATTCGCTCAACTTAAAATCAGGATGATGGTGTCTGGTTAAATATATTAATCTTTCTCTCTGTCCTAACGCACTAGTTGCAAAATGCAGCTTCCCGTTACCAAAGTAAGCTTCCCAAGTGATCGAACTATCAAGGGCATCTTTAATGATTAATCGCCCTGATAGTTCCTGTTGGATAATCTCTTTTAATGCTTCAACAACTCTAGTCATCACTAATATTGATATATTTTAACTAATCTTGTCGAAATAACACAGTTCGACTTTATCGATCGCGAAATTAGATCTTGCTTTTTTAGTTGCCTTATTAGACTTGTTAGCGAAATACTGACGCGAACAATATTTGAGGAGAAATAAATCAATCCTTAATAAATAAACTACTGACTGGTAGCAGTGAATATTAGTAAATTTACGTAGATAGTTAAACTATCTCCTGTTATTAATATGCCCATCAGAAATGCGATCTAAACATATATAGCAATCCTATTTGAAAAGCTTAAACTCTAGAGAGTGGGCATGAAGCATCGCCCCTACAGGTTAACGCTACTGCAAAGAACTCAAATAGGAGCGCTATTATTCGTTAATAGGTTCCAAAGTTCGCTGTGAAGCTAATCGGGGTTGAGCCAATGCACTCGACGATCTACCGTCATGCTGGAATGGAAACATGTTTATTTCTGAGACAGTCAACACAATTAACTCTAAATGATCAGCAAATTCCCCAAATGACTACACTTCAACCCAGAAACCGGATCGTAAGTGCCAAACCAGCTATATCGATCTTGTTGACAGCCAGTTTGGTTTTGTTCACAGGGATTGCGTCTGGCAACACCCAAGAGCGGAAACCACTCCGAACACTAACGGCAAGTGGTAGGGGTATCGTCACTATTCCTACCACACTGAGCCAAATTCGGCTGGCGATCGAATCTTCAGGTAAAACCCCTACCACTGCCCAACAGGAAGCAGCTAGGAAATCGACACGGGTAATGAATTATCTCAAAACTCAACCAGTAGATAAGCTGCAAACAACCGGAATCAATCTCAATCCCACCTACACCTATCCCAGCGGCGGTAGTCCACAAATTAGCGGATATACAGCCAGCAATAGTATCAGTTTTCGGGTGACAACAGATCGAGCAGGTGCAATTTTAGATGCTGCTGTCAAAAATGGTGCAACGCGAATTGATGGAGTTAGTTTTGTCGCGAGCGAACAGGCGATCTCCATTGCCCAAATTCAAGCTCTCAAACAAGCAACTCAAGATGCTCAACGCCAAGCCGATGCAGTCCTCGAAGCTCTGAATCTGAAGCGGAAAGAAGTAATTGGCATTCAAATCAACAGCACTTCTAGCCCTACTCCAATTCCCATTTCATCACAAAGAATGAGCGTAAAAATGGCTGATGCCCAACCGACAACTCCGGTTGTTGGCGGTGAACAGCAAGTGGAAGCAGCCGTAACACTGGATATTGGTTATTAAATAAGTTGAAAGCTTGCACTGAGCGTAGCCGAAGTGTTGAAAGTTAATTTTTTTCAAAGTCAATTATACTACCGCTTCTATCTGTGGGGAGTGTCAACAGCCGATATTCTTCCACAAACTCGATCGGAATTGCCCAGCTAGAATTATTAATCTGATCTTGAAGTACATCGCTGACTCTCGTGCCATTTTCGAGAGTTGTCGGGTTTTCCCAGAGTGGATTGGCACGAACACTATTAATTCCAATTACTTCACCTGTTTTATTAATTAGTGGTCCACCACTCATCCCTTTGCTAATTGCTTGATCTGAGCCAATCCGATAGCCGCCAGAGATCGAGATTGGCAAAATTTGGGTAATTTGACCAATTTCGATGTTCAAGCCCCAAGGAGCTTTCGAGGGTACTGTAGATCGATCGAGTGGCTCTGTTCCGCTCATAAGTGGGAATCCAGATGACCACACTCGATCGCCAATTTTGGGACTAGCGGTGGCTAATTTGGCAGTAGGATAAATGCGATGTTGACTTTGAAAGCGGAGGATACTCAGATCGCGATTTTTCCCGGTTGGTGGCGGAATGAGAGCGGCTGCATAGATTTGGCCATCTGGAGTTTGCAGTTGAAACGGTGCGCTGGCTGATTGAATCACATGGGCATTAGTGATCGCGGTGTAAATCTGTCGTTGTCGATGGAGTAGCACGCCAGAACCAATAGTTTCGCCATGCGCCAATACTTTAATCGAGATCGATCGCAATTGTTGCTGTAACTTTTGCTCTTGTGCCGCTCCTAAGTCAGACAGCAACAATGATTGGGTGAGAATTGTGGGAATCGCGATCGTCAATGTTGTGATGTACAACATTGGTACCACTCTAGCAATCCAGTATTGCCAAGGAGATTCTACTCGATCGGGTGGAGTGAGCCTAGGCATTAGCATCGGATCGGTGTGAAAACCGTAGTCTTGTAAACATGCATTTCACTGGTGATGTTCTAGGATAAGTGGTAGTGATGTTGTCAATTACAATCGGGAAAAAAAGACATGCTGGAACTATATCAATTTGAATTGTCGCATTTTTCAGAAAAAGTTAGATTAGTTCTGGACTACAAAGGGTTAGCATACCGCAAAATTGAAGTTGTACCCGGGATGGGGCAACTGGATTTATTTCGGATCTCTGGGCAGAGACAAGTACCTGTCCTAAAAGATGGCAATACGATTGTTGCTGACTCTACAGCAATCGCGCTCTATCTAGACAAAACTTATCCAGATCGACCAATTATACCGACGAATCCCCAACAAAAAGCAACTTGCTTGCTGCTAGAGCAATGGGCTGATAATTCGATCGGGGCGAAAGGAAGACCGATTCTATTAGAAAGTCTCAAAAGTAGCAACCTCAGAACTTCTATTTTACCCGTTGGCACACCAGATCTCCTCAGAAATTTAATTGGCTCGATCCCCAGAGAAGCTATTGATGTACTGGGATTGGGATTAGGTTTGACACCAGACTCGATCAAAGCAGCCAAAGCAGAAATGCACCGCAGTCTAGAATCTATCTGTCTGTTGCTGGCTCAAAATTCTGGTGCTTACCTGACGGGGGATACCCCTACTCTGGCAGACTTGACGGTAGCTGGATTGAGTCTCTTGCTCAAAATTCCCGATGGCCCTTATCTGAATATTCCTAATAATCTTAAAGGTAAAGGTATACCTGGTTTTGCAGACAATCCTGACTACGATCTCTTTTTCACTTGGCGGGATAAGTTGTATGCTGATTTCCGCAAACCTCACACGCCAGACAGGAATAATTCTGGAGCCGCACCAACGACACCAACGACAATTGCGATCGATTAATTTTCAACTCGAATATCTATTGTTCCGTGCAGTTGATGGCAGCTAGATATCCTGATTAGATGTCCAACTAACGAGGATATCTAGCCGCTATTTCGATGAATAGTTAAGAGATCGGTGTTTTTAGGACAGTAGGAATTGCACTTAATATCTGCTCGACAATTTCTGCGGGGTCAAGATTTTGGGTGATCGGAATATGAATATCGGCTTCAGCATATCTGTCACGACGCTCTGAAGAAATTCGATCTAATTTGGACTTGAGATCTTCTGAAGTGGCTAACAGCGGACGGCTGCTGTCATCCTGAAGACGTTCGAGCAGGAGATCTATAGATGGATCTAGCCAAATTACCAAACCTTGATGTAAGTGGTTCCAATTCTCACGTTCGATCGCGATCCCGCCACCCGTGGCAACTACTAGCCGGATATGAGCAGAGACTTCAGCTAGTACTTGGGTTTCGATTTGACGAAATTTTTCTGCTCCAATTGTTTGAAAAATTTCCGAGATACTTTGACCGACTAATTTTTCGATAGTAGGATCGGTATCCAGAAAACCATAGCCAAAATGTTTGGCAAGCAAAGGGGCAATCGTACTTTTACCTGAACCCATCATCCCGATCAGGTAAATATTTAGTCCTTGAAGATCGATCATGAATGAATGATTTATTTCTGAGTGAGATCTACTGCTTCCAATTCACTGAGCCGAAAAGTGACAATCTTGTCCCAGTTACCACCTTCAAAGATCACCGCCGCTTTTCCGTCAGTCACCCGTTGGACGAATCCTTGAAAACCGTAATAGATATCATTAATATTTTTGACCCGAATTGTAGAACCTGGCAAAATCATATGACGATCGCAGTTTAATCTGGTAAATAATTAATCTCTAGTTTAGCTTAATTGGTTTATTCAACGCTGGCGATTCTCTAGAGGAGAGGCTACGCCAACGATCCATCTTTCAGTCTCGTACTGTTTGAACAGGTGACAGCAAACAGATGAGATTATCATCTTTGACCTGGATTGCTTTGCGTTCTTCGCGCAATTCTTTCATCAGTCTTGTCACCGTAACGCGAGTAGTCCCGATCGCACTAGCGATTTGGGCATGAGTGAGCGGAAAAGGCAGAAAATATCCTTCCTTACAAGGCTCACCAAATTCTTCAATCAACAGTGTTAAATAACCGAGTAATCGTTCGATCGTGTGGCGTTGTCCGAGGGTATTTAACCATAATAATTTCCGTTGATGTTGA
Source organism: Chamaesiphon sp. GL140_3_metabinner_129_sub (assembly GCA_025358725.1). Classification (GTDB taxonomy): domain Bacteria; phylum Cyanobacteriota; class Cyanobacteriia; order Cyanobacteriales; family Chamaesiphonaceae; genus Chamaesiphon. The sequence continues at coordinate 25,760 of JANYIT010000138.1, read as the reverse complement.
TAACGGAAGGAATCCAAAATTTCCCGCCGAAAACTTGGGAAATTTTCTAAGTCGTGCCAGTACATCCAGAAAATGGAAGTATTATCTGTATGCGCAAAAGCCTGAAGTGTAAATGGAGATCGATCTATAATTTCAAATGGTTGCCCTGCTCCGACAAAACCCAAGAAAGTTTCATCGCCACTTTGAAGCTGAAACTCGATCGGCGTAGTATTTTGATGTGGATATGCTGGTGGCTCTGTTTCCGCAGTTCCCGTGAGGCGAATAGTACCACGCTGGACTAGATATAGTAATCCCGATCGAGTCGGGATTTGGGCATCTTTGGCAAATGTTCGATAGCGATAATGTTCTTGCGCCCAATCTAGCAGTCGGTGCCAGGTTGAGAACGAACGAGCATTATTTTTCGATGGGGTAGATGATGAATGCATAACAAACCAGCAGAACGGCACATGATTTTTCAATAATTCTACATGTATTTTGATGTAGTAAATTATTTTGGTTTAGTCTGGAATATACGTGATGTTTTAAATCGGGGTTCAAGCATGAAAAATTTTCTTTTGTCAGACTTGATTTCACTGCCATTGGCACCCACAATTACTGGCGTAATTGCTGACTATTTACAGTTGCTGACTCAAGAAATTTACGGACATATATCCCAAGATTATGAAAATATCATTACTGAGAGATCGCCAGAATTGTCTTGGCACTGGTATTTCGAGGGGTCGATCCGGCAAGTCCCAACATCACAATACCAGTATGTCAGCACGATCGCGCATCGATTGGCAGCAAAATCATTATTAACACCACTAGAAATTTGTCAAAGTCTCCAACTACCCATCTCATCACCGATAATTCAGGCGTGCTCTCGATTGGAGTTATGTTGCTGGTATAACGATTCTGGCTATATTTACTTTCAACTAACTCCTGAAGCGATCGCTACTTGGTTGGATTACATTCATGACTTGCCACTAGATATTCGTGTCCACGGAGATCGCTCTAGCTCCTCCGTCACCATTGCTTTGTACGCACATGCGAGATGTTGCTCGTTATTAAAATTAGCTGATATCGAAAAATTAGTCACAATTACCGACAACTGGCAGATTAACACCTCTAACTGGTTGATCGGCAGATCACCAACAGCGAAACTACATCAATACAATTGCCTTGAAAATCAACTCACAGCAAAGCCAAAGATCATTTTTGAGCATCCGGCCGAACATCAGCTAATTCATGCCTTGATGGAAGCTTTAGATGGCATCTACGCACACAATTTGCAGTTGGAATCCTCTCAAAAAATTGGGCTGAGTGAGTCTGAAGTAACCCAATCAACAGGAAGAATTCTTCACCAAAATTCGTTCAGAAAAATTAGATCGCCAAATTGGACTAAATTAGCGATCGATCTTGCCCAAAGCTGGCTCGAATTCTATCGTCACTGTCACATTTTTGGCGATCTCCAACATCAAAACCCACAGCTAGCTACTGCTAGATGTGGGTTGACAGCTATTTCTCGTCGTTATTTACAGGTATTGCTAGAAAATTATCTAGGGATTAGTACTTTGATCGAATTGTAAGATTTATGGGGATAGTCAAAATACTTCATAACTTAGATGATGAGCAGTACCCACCATCTATCACTTTCAACTTTCAACTTTCAACTTTCAACTTTCAACTAATTACTCATTCCCCACCATTGCCGATCGACCTTGCTTACCAAGACGGACAACTAAAAAGTAAACTAGATACAAGGTATAAACAATTAATCCCAAGATGCCGAGAAAGCTGAGGAATCCTGGACTAGAATTGGCGTGAAAAAATTGGTAATAGAGCCATGATGGTTGAAACCAAGCCTGACAGTAGTCTGTTTTAGCGGTGCCAAATGCACATGAAATAAATGGGATTGTAGCGATCGCGCCCAAGGTAGAATAGAGCGTAGTAGCCCATCGCCAAGCCAATAATCCCAGCTTGAGCGGACGGGACGGTAAGTCAGTAATTTCTTCGTTGAGATCTGCCCAAAACCATAGGGAAACAGGAATCAATGCTTGGGCGACAAAAGCGGTGACAAAACTAATTGGCATCGAACCGATCGCCAAATATACTGAGATTGCCAGTAAGCTAGCCACCCGCCAATAGATAATTAGTAAGTTTTGGATTGCTTCCGTTTTTTGAGCGAATGCCCACAATAGGAGCATCAGGGGAATTAGTACTGTAAATATTACCGCCAATCGAAAATCCATCCAGATTAACGGTTGAAACCATAATTGCTCTTGATTAGGCATTAGATAGATCTAAAAATAGGTAGTTTGCGCCTGATGATGGGTTGTCTGTTACCATTCCCAATTCAACAGATTTTCTTTCCCAATCTTGCCATATATTTTACCGATTCAGTCACTTGCCAAGTATGTCTTATTTCTCCCCCGATTATTTTACAGCACGATCTCGCTGGCGATCGGTAGTGAGTCGGCTGGGATATCGATTAGAGTCCCACGAGATTGATGCAGTATCTCCCATCAACGAACCACTGACGATCGATGTTGCCCTTTTAGGCAATCCTTTGGCACACAAGACGATGGTAATTTCTAGCGGTTTACATGGAGTCGAAGGGCTATTTGGCTCGGCGGTACAGTTAGCTTTATTAGAGCAGCATTTAGCTAACGAACAATTACCGTCAGATGTAGCAATCGTGATGATTCATACTCTCAACCCGTTTGGTTGTGCCTGGTATCGACGGTGGAATGAAGATAATATCGATCTCAATCGGAATTTTTTAGTAGCTGATGAGATTTATCAAGGTTGTCCTCCTGCTTATCCACAACTAGATAGCTTCCTCAATCCTCAATCGCCACCATCTAAACTCGAACCTTTTTTGGCGAAATCACTAGGATTAATTGGTCGCTATGGGATGTCTACCCTCAAAAATACCTTACCTGTCGGGCAATATCAATTTCCTCACGGTTTATTTTTTGGTGGTAATGCTCGATCGCAAACTAACAAAATCTTAACTGCGCATCTGCGCCGTTGGCTAGGATTAGCACAGCAAGTACTTCATCTAGACTTACATTCAGGATTGGGTAAATGGGGTACTTATCAACTTTTTGCCGAACTAACTAGTGATTCTCCGCGTCATCAATGGTTATCCCAGTATTTTGATCATGAGCGCATTCTAACTCTCGATCCTGGCGATTTAGTCTATCAGTCTCGCGGTACTTTTGGGCACTGGTGTCAAGCTTCATTCCCTGATCTTACTTATGATTTTCTCTTGGCTGAATTTGGTACTTACTCAATGCTGCGCGTACTCAAAGCTCTCCGTAATGAAAATCGCGCTCATTGGTGGGGACAACCAGAGCATAAATCCTATCAGTGGTCAAAGCAAGAGCTATTAGAAGTCTTTGTGCCACAAAGTCAAAAATGGCGCAGGATGGTACTTCAGCAAGGTGTTGATTTATGTTTAACAGGGATTAAGTTAGTTGAAAGTTGAAAGTTGAAAGTTAAAAGTTTTCTATAATCCCTAAAGCCTAAAGCCTAAAGCCTAATTCCTAACCCCTATTCTTAATGTATTTACAACAACTTTGGAAATTCTCACGCCCTCATACAATTATTGGGACTAGTCTCAGTGTCTTTGCGCTGTATTCGATCGCCTTAGCCACAACGGATAGTTCGATTTCAGCCATTAGTGCGATTCAACTGTTGGGAACTTGGATTGCTTGTCTATTGGGAAATATATATATTGTGGGATTGAATCAACTTTATGATGTCGAGATCGATCGAGTCAACAAACCCGATTTGCCATTAGCTAGCGGCAAGTTATCAATTACCCAAGGCAAATGGATTGTCGGGATTACAGGTATTTTGGCGATCGCGATCGCGGCATGTTTAGGTAAATGGTTGTTTGGAACAGTTGCGATCAGCTTGGTGATCGGTACTGCCTATTCTTTACCGCCAATTCGATTTAAACAATACCCACTTTTAGCGGCTATTTGTATTTTGACAGTTCGCGGTTGCATCGTTAATCTCGGACTATTCTCACATTTTAACGAAGTTTTTACAGGCACAAATATTGTCCCAGCTAGTATTTGGGTGCTAACTCTATTTATTTTAGTATTTACAGTTGCTATTGCTATTTTCAAAGATGTCCCTGATCTTGAAGGCGATCGTCAATATCAAATTCAGACTTTTACAATTGTCTTAGGTAAATCAAACGTTTTTAATTTAACTCGTTGGGCAATCACCGTTGCTTATCTAGGAACAATCGTTGCGGGACTCTCGATCGCCTCGACGATTAATATTTGGTTTTTGGTCAGTTCTCATTTTGGATTACTTTGCTTACTCTGGTGGCGCAGTCAGGATATAAACTTAGAGCAGAAAGAATCGATCGCTGATTTTTATCAATTTATCTGGAAATTGTTCTTCTTTGAATATCTGTTGTTTCCGATCGCCTGTTTTAGGTTTTAGGCTTTAGGCTTTGGGTTTTAGGTTTTAGGGAATTGGGTGGTTATATTTAGGAGACTATAATCTTGCAAACACCGCATAGTGGATATCATTGGAATGGATTGGGTCGAGATTTTTTTGAAGGGTGGTACTTTCGAGTTACCTTGCCTGAAATCAGCGAATCCTTCGCCTTTATGTACTCGATTGAAGATCCATCTGGCGACAGCACACATAGTGGCGGCGCAGCACAGATCTTAGGCATTGATGAACAACATTTACTATGTCCTTTTCCAGATCCTCAGAAATTTTGGGCAGCAAAAGATCGTTTAGCGTTAGGACACTGGGGCGAAACTAATTTAGATATTCGTCCTCAACTATTGTCAGTTGAGGAATTCGATCGACAAATTACCCAAGGCTATCAAGTTACGGCTACCTTACATCAAGGCGTTTTACCTGCACAAGACTGTCGGTGGTGTTATCATACGCTTCCTGTTTATGGTTGGGGACAGCCCCAGCAGCCCCAACAAGCTACTGCTGGTTGGTTATCATACTTGCCGATCTTTGAACCAGGATGGCAGATTCTAATGGCGCATGGCTTGGCGACAGGTTGGATTGAATGGCGAGGTAACCGCTATGAATTTAACCATGCTCCAGCTTACAGCGAGAAAAATTGGGGTCGCTCTTTTCCTGAAAAGTGGTTTTGGCTAAATTGCAATAGTTTTAGTGAGACAGTCGGTTTAGCTGTAACCGCAGGTGGTGGTAAGCGCAAGGTTTTGTGGACGACGGAAGAAGTCGCGATGGTTGGCATTCATTATCACGGCAGATTTTATGAGTTTGTACCGTGGAATTCCCAGATTAGTTGGCAAATTCAACCTTGGGGAGAATGGCGGATTCAAGCTACCAATGGAGATTTTCAAGTAGAACTTACGGGAAAAACTGACCTAGCTGGAACAATAGTAAGTACGCCAACAGAACAGGGACTAGTCATGTGTTGTCGCGATACGCTCAAGGGTTTATTATCGATCGATCTACGCACTCGTCAAGGTCAACAAATTATCACCGCAAATAGCAATCTTGCTGGCTTAGAAGTTGGCGGTACTGGATGGGAGCAAGCCTGGAATAACTAATCCATTACCCCTTCCCCATCCTCACCGCAATCTGTGTTTCCCAGCACGTTAAAAATCGCGCTAAGCTATAACATATAAGGTCGCAAAGGATAGATCGTCCCTCTGACCCTCCATCACTCCAACTCCTGAAATTGGCATTCCTCCACCATGCTGCGAATCATCACTCAGCAGACTGAAGCTCAACAAGAGTTGCAGCGAATCAGTGCCCGTACCCACGACGATGCAATCGTCCACAAAGAAGCCACCGTTAACGAAATCGTTCAAACAGTCAGACGACAGGGCGACAAGGCTTTACTACACTATACGGCTGAGTTTGACGGTCAAAACCTGACAGTCGATCGGCTGCGGGTTAGTGGTGCCGAATTAGATGCTGCGTATCAACAGGTATCTAAGGAATTACTCAACGCGATCGAGCTTGCCGCCCAAAATATTGAAGCTTTTCACCGTCAGCGAGTGCCCAAATCTTGGGTTACATTTGGCGATGATGATGTCGTCCTTGGCAAACGCTATAATCCAGTCGATCGAGCTGGTATCTATGTGCCGGGAGGACGTGCTTGCTACCCCAGCACGGTACTAATGAATGCAATTCCGGCAAAAGTCGCTGGCGTGCCGCAGATTGCGATGGTGACACCACCAGGGGCAGATCCAGCCCTCAATCCTGCTGTACTCGTCGCCGCTCAAGTAGCTGGAGTCGAAGAGATCTATCGCGTTGGGGGTGCCCAATCGATCGCCGCTCTAGCCTACGGTACAGATACTATCCCCAAAGTTGATGTGATTACTGGTCCTGGGAATATCTATGTTACCCTCGCTAAAAAGTTGGTCTATGGCACTGTAGGCATCGACTCACTCGCAGGGCCATCAGAGGTGCTAATTATCGCCGATCGATACGCCAATCCTGTTCATGTTGCGGCGGACTTATTGGCGCAAGCCGAACACGATCCAATGGCAGCCGCGATTCTGATTACCACAGATACCCAGTTAGCAACTGCCGTTCAAGCTGCTGTCGAAAACCAACTTCAAAATCATCCCCGCCGCACGCTCACCGAGAAATCGATCGCTCATTATGGACTAATTGTGGTGGTTGAAACTCTGGAAATCGCCGCCGAACTCTCCAATCAATTTGCGCCCGAACACCTTGAACTCAAAACTAGCGATCCGTGGGCATTAGTCAATCACATCCGTCATGCAGGCGCGATTTTCTTGGGTGATTCTACTCCAGAAGCTGTTGGTGACTATCTCGCTGGCCCAAATCATACGCTCCCCACCTCTGGTGCGGCTCGTTATGCTTCAGCTTTGGGTGTAGAGACATTTATGAAACACTCCAGTCTGATTCAATACTCGCCAACGGCTCTGAGCAAGGTCGGGAATGCAATTCAAGCCCTTACCCAAGCGGAAGGATTGTTTTCACATGGGGAGTCAGTTCGCTTGCGGTTAAATGATGCTCCAGAAGAGAGGCTACGCTAACGAAACTAGTCGATAGATAGCCTCGGCTATAACCAACGACTGCACTCAGGGCATCGCACGAGGCTTCAGGGTAATAGGTAAAATGGATAGCAAGAGGCTAAACTAATGACTTTAAGAACTGTTTTAGTAGCTTTGGATGAATCAGATCGATCGCAACAAACGATCGATGCACTCGAACACCTGCAACTATCGGCAGAAAGTAAGGTGATTCTCTGTCACGTACTGGCAAACGATTCTTCCCCATCCGATCTAGCCGATTTACCACATCAATATGCACGGGAAATCCCCTATCGCCAGGTGGAGAAACAACTGCAACTTTATCAGCAGCAGTTACCTTGCCATAGCGAAATCGAAATCGTCACAGGCGAACCCGTGACTGAAATCATTCGCTTGGCGCATATCTACCATTGCGACTTGATCGCGATCGGTTGTCGAGGTCTGACGGGAGTCAGCCGCATTATCCAAGGTTCCATCAGTAGTCAAGTTTTTAGTGAAGCACCTTGTTCCGTGTTGGTAGTCAGGAATTAGCGATCGATCTCCCCTCCAGCATCGGGTAGCTCCAACTTCGGTGGTAGCGAACGTTTAATTGGTGCTGGTTTCGGTTTATCCTCGCCACGAGGGATCGCTAACTTGGCACTATCCTCTTCCCACGGCTTTCTAACAGGTTTTTTGCTTCCAGCGTCATAGGTTGGTCGATCGCCCCCTTTACGCGGCAATTTAGCCCGGAGCGGCGCAACAAATTGACCACTACGGATCTCTAAATCGTTATCTGCTCTCACGACATCAAAGTCCCAGAAATTACCGACCAGCTTTTGCGGGAGATCGCCAACTAATCTGATCTTAAAATATCGCTCTTCTTCCGTTTTCTTCTTCGGTGCTTGGCGAATTTTGACAAAGATTTCTCTCGTCTCGCGAGACTGGTAGATTACTTCGCCGCGAATTGAGAAATAACCACTGGGAATACCCAACGTTTCGATCGAGGGAATTGGTTGAACACCTGATGGCAGCTCAATTGGCTCGATTGTCTCATCAGCATCAGTCGATGTGCCGAGTGGCTTGATTACCAATTGAGGATCCCACACACCCATAATTTGAGCGTGAAGTTTGTTATCTTCTTTGCGAATTCGGGGATAGACGACCCAAAGATGAGATTGTTCTAAATCCAGGTGATTCTTGATCAGACTCATAATCCGGCCGAGGATGACCGCATCGATTGTCGCCCCATCATCAGCCAACATTGTCCCCTGATTGAATTCCTCGATCGAGGGTATATATTTACCCAAAATCAAGCCAATTGCCCGATACTGAAGTGGTTCACTAGCGGGCGGAATTGGAGTATTACCCGTCAGTTGCAGCATCGGCGGCAATGGCGGATAATCGGCCGGATCTGGTCTTTTGGGACGTTTAATTGGCTTGGCAGGTCTAGTGGCAGCTTCTGGATGCGATGGAGGCTGATTGGTGGGGAATGGTACAGAACTCATAGAAAATTCCTTCGGACGGAGTCAAATTTTTCGATCTCCCTCTCATAGTAATCGGGATCTTCGAGACTAAATTGTGGGTACTGAACCAACTGAGCAGGTTGATGATTCTGGAGATGAGACTCCTGCTATAGATAGATTATGCCCACATCCCGCTCTCAAACTACTATGTAAGGGTGATTATGATTCAGAGCAGCGGTTTTGCCAACAATCTAAATGACTGAATTTGCTTTCACTTACTTGCATAATTTTATTAATGCCAGCCTATTCTAGCAATTTCTGGTCAAATCCTGAAATCAATCTCAGATTGCGCCAGTCTCTGCACCCGAATTGTTGCTTCCTTGGTCGATCGAGTGAAACAATATTAATATTCTCAGCTTAATCTTTTATTTTTAATAATTAATTTGGGATCTCCCATCTCCCAACTGTCTTGAAAAGGTGCTTCACTTGGGGAAACCCCAACTCCCAACTCCCAACTCCCATCTCCCACCTCCCATCTCCCAATGAATTTTCAATCTGTAGTCGCTACTCTCAACCAATTTTGGAGCGCACAAGGCTGCGCGATCGTCCAATCATATGATACTGAAAAAGGTGCTGCCACCAAGAGCCATCATACCTTCTTGAGATCGATCGGCCCTGAACCTTGGTCGGTTGCTTATATCGAACCATGTCGTCGTCCAGGGGATGGTCGCTATGGCAATAATCCTAACCGTTATCAACATTACTATCAGTATCAAGTTCTGATCAAACCCTCTCCAGATAACATTCAGGATATATATCTAGACTCGCTGCGTGCTGTCGGCATTAAACCAGAGGATCACGATATTCGATTTGTAGAGGATAACTGGGAAGACGCAGCAATGGGCGCGTGGGGGGTCGGTTGGGAAGTATGGCTAGATGGGATGGAAGTCACCCAATTTACCTATTTTCAGCAGTGTGGGGGGATTGATTGTCGTCCGGTGTCGATCGAGATTACCTACGGTTTGGAGCGGCTGTGTATGTACCTTCAGGGGGTAGACTCGATCGCCAAAATCCTGTGGAATGACACAATTACCTATGCCGATATCTATCTCCAATCAGAAATTGAGCAATCTACATACAATTTTGAAGCATCTAATCCAGAGCTATTATTTACCCTATTTAATCTCTATCAACAGGAAGCCGAACAACTGATTGGTAGAGAATTGGTGATGCCGAGTTTGGATTATGTACTGAAATGCTCTCACACATTCAATATGCTGGATGCACGCGGGGTTATTTCTGTCACCGAGCGCACCCGATATATCGGCAAAGTACGAGGTCTCGCCAGACAAGTCGCCCATCTCTATCTAGCGCAGCGAGAGAAATTGGGTTTTCCCCTGATCGCTAAATCCGCTGTCGTTGTCTAAATCAATAACACTCAAAAAATATCTGGAACCGCTGAAACCTAGCTGGTGGGCAAATGCCCACCCTGATCTATTCATCGCTTTCAACTTTCAACTTTTAACTAAATATTTAGTCTTCATGATCGTCAAAAGGATCGGACAGTTGTTTGGCTGGAGGACCAAAAGAAATGTATAAACCATAGGCAGTGGTGAGGACTACCATTGCGCCTAATGTAATGCTAAGAACTGTTGCAGATTCCACGATCGATTTACCTTTTGGATGTGACTACTCTTATAATGTTACTGAATTTTACAAAAATTTACCAAAATCTCAGATAACTAATGTCGATCGATTTGAGATCTACTTTCTAAAGAGGCTCCGCTAACACATAGCGTCACCTTCTAAAAACCAGAATAGGATCGGTTGTCAAAAACTAGGATTTTCTTTGGTAGACTAAGGATGTGGAATGTTTCCACACCAAAATATATTATCCACTTAACATCATTGGTGACGCATGGCACAACGTACTAAATTAGGAGATATTCTCAGACCTCTCAATGCTGAGTATGGTAAGGTCGTCCCTGGTTGGGGCACTACCCCAGTAATGGGCGTATTTATGCTATTATTTTTGGTCTTTTTATTAATCATCCTCCAAATCTACAACAACTCTCTCGTCCTCGATAGTTTTTCTGTTGACTGGAGCGGTGGCGGACAATAAGATCCGCTGTGACTGGAGATTGGGTTAGGGTCTGGATGCGATCGATCGGAGATTTCCGTTACGTTGTACCAGAGAGGTTAACTCTACCCCACACCCGATCGATAGCCACTGTAAGTTAGTGGAAAATTGAAAGTCAAGAGTTGAAAGTTGCATCCTGAAGATTGCCTTCAGATTAAATGGCTGTCAACTATACTATCCAAGCAATTGTAGGAAAAAGATTATGAATTTTTTTGGGATCGGTTTACCGGAAACTATCGCGATTGCTGTTGTCGTACTATTGGTCTTTGGTCCCAAGAAATTACCAGAAATCGGTAAAAGTCTCGGTAAAGCCATCAAGGGCTTTCAAGAAGCCTCTAGTGATTTTCAGTCTGAGTTTAAGAAAGAAGTAGACGCGATCGAGACTGCGGTGAAAACTCCCAGCCAAATCGAATCAACTGATGCTGTCAATCACAAATCAGATAGTAGTACTTAATTGATCATATCTGCATTGTTGCGAGACTAAAATAGACAACCTTTAAGATATCCAAATATTTAAGTATAGGGTAAATTGCTATTTTTTTGTGAAAACATCGATCAACCTCGCATCGGACGATTTGTAATTATGTCCCAGATTTTTATCAGCCAATTTTCAATCTGAAGTATTAATCGATCGAGCCATGCTAATAATTTAGCCAGTGGCGATTTACTATAACCAATTGTTTCTGAGTCTGTTTCAATCCAATCTTGATGGTATTCTAAATCTTGGTGTATTTTTACAGCTAATTCACTAGAACTGTCTGCACTTAGAGATTGTTGTTTATGAGTTTGTTTTGGTCTAATTCGTTCTGGTTTTGGCTCGATCGGAATTAATTGAAATTCTGTTGGCTGATGGACTATTTGAGCATCATTTTTGGAAGAAATATATAGGTAGTCTCGATAGTAATTCCACCATTGTTTGAGCCAATCTGGTTGGAGCTTAGAAATCGTGTCTTGAAGTGGATGGTTCTGACTGGGTATGATCTGATTCTCGATGATGGGAGGGAGTTGTGGAAGTTCCCAAAATCTATCAATAGTTGGTGGTTGTGGCGTGAATGGATAGTCAGCAGCGGCAAGTTGATGAGGAGACTTTGGCTCGATATTCGTAATCAATTCTTCCTGAATTGAAGATTTTTTGGAAGTAGATTTAGTCGTGAATTTTTGCAACCAATTATGCCATCGTTGGTTGATATTCTCTTTGGTCGAATCGAATATATTTAATGATGATAACTTATCATCACTTGCTAACTGTTGAATTGAGGTTTCATTAGTGAGCAATAATTGTTGATTTGCCGATATTTGTTGAGATAAATGGCTGTTAGCTAATTTATCTGTATGCCATTGGTGCCAAGTAATTGCTAGATCGATCCCCATGCGGCGGCGAATTTCTTGTTGCTCAGAGATAGTGAGAATATCGAGTAACCCATTTTCAGTAGTGACTAAAACTAATTGTCGATCGATTAATAAGGAACTAATCCCCCGAATAATTGGCTTACTAGCTTTCACTTGACGAGATCTCAGGGGACTATATGATGAGACTTCCCAATCATCGGTAGCTGGATCGTAATGCTCTATCTTCAACGAATTTTCAGCGACATGCTTTGACATAACCATTCGCGCATCATCAACTACTAATGATCCGCGATCTGCAATCAAAATCGGGTATCCAGCTCCTATGAACAAATCTAGAGCCTGTTCAATGCTAATATCGGAGACTGGTTGAGGAAGCGATCGTTGTTGGGGCGGTGACGGAAGTTGAGGTTGAAAAATTTTGCTTGTCTGAGCAAGCAAATGGAGAGGATAGAGTAAGATTTGACTACTCCAAACTACTGCCACCTTGAGGTGTCGCAAACCTTTTGTGCAGGTATCTTTTAACTGATTAGTGCGATTACTAATAAAGGTGAAGACTCGGCTTTGATAGTTTCCAGACATGGGGATTTAGTTGAAAGTTGAAATGGCATAGTTTAAAACCCACCCGAACCTACAATAACTGCGAATTAAATCCTAGATTGACGTTAATTTATTTTTTAAATATCCTAAGATTTTAACGAACTTATGAATGATTCTGAGCAAAGTTTTGTATCGTTAATGCTAACTAAGATCGAGCGATTGCGATGTTTGAGTCAGATCGATATTTTAACTGATTGGCGGATGTATCTGGGAAGTGTCTCCACAAATGCAGATGTGCGCCAATGGGATCGAGTAAGTCTGAATGAGAAAGGGCAAATTGCCTGGGCGCGAGGGCGACAGGAGATTTGGCTGGCACAAAAATTAGTAATTCCGGCCAATTTACATGGGTATCCTTTGGCTAGTTTATCTTGTCGATTGGCGTTTACTTGGTGGGCGGAGCTAGCACAGGTATTTGTCGATGGTGAGTTGGTACAAGAGGGGGATTTATTCGATCATAGTCCGCGAGTTTTGTTGATGCCTGCTGCGGTACCTGGAACTTTGATCGATGTACGATTGCGATTGGTGAGTCCTGGGCATGATATTGGTGCTTTGATGCGTTCTCAGGTGGTTTATGAGTCTTCAGATCTGACAAATCCAGAACCTGGATGGTTAGCAGATGAGTTGGCTGTGATGGTAAAGCAGGTGGCGAGTTTCAATCCGTCACGATTGGGTGAATTGGCGGCTATGATTGAGTCGATCGACTACGATTTACTGATGGTGGATAGTCGGGAGTTTATTCGGCATGTATTGGAAATTAAACAGCAGATTAAATTGATTTTTGATGGTGGCGGAGATCTACCCATCCCCCCCTACGGGTACCCCTCCCAGGAGGGGATTTTTCCTGCATACCCCTTGGAAAGGCTTGTTCTTACTCCCTCCCCTTTTCAAGGGGAGGGCTGGGGTGGGGTAAAAAATATTCAACTTCTCGGACATGCACATCTGGATATGGCATGGTTATGGGAGGTAGGGGAAACTTGGGAAGTAGCTGAACGGACATTTCGATCGAGTCTCCAATTACAGCACTTATTTCCCGATCTTACTTTTTGTCATTCTACACCCGCACTATATGAGTGGATGGAGATTAATCAACCGCAGGTATTTTCAGATATTTGTCAGCAGGTGCAGGCGGGTAAGTGGGAAATTGTGGGCGGGATGTGGATCGAACCAGATCTTAACTTGATTTCGGGGGAATCGATCGCGCGACAGATTATCTATGGACAACAATATAATCGATCGAGATTTGGCGCACTAACTCAAGTTGCATGGCTTCCTGATACGTTTGGATTTTGTCGGCAATTACCGCAGTTATTAAAACAAGGCGGCATCGATTATTTTGTCACGCAGAAGTTTCTATGGAATGATACGAATCAATTTCCTCATCAATTATTCTGGTGGGAATCTCCAGATGGAAGTCGCGTACTGAGCTTGATGTCATCGCCGATTGGGGAAGGTATCGATCCGTTGAAGATGATTGATTATGCCTGCAAGTGGCAAACTAGTACTGGGATCAATGAGTCGCTATATTTATTCGGCGTGGGCGATCATGGTGGTGGGCCGACTCGTGATATGTTGGAAATTGCCGATCGATGGTCAAAGTCTGATGTATTTCCCGATCTAGAATTTACGACGGCGGTTAAATATCTGGATCAGTTGGCGAGTAGAGCCGATAGTCAACTACTCCCAGTTTGGAAAGACGAACTATATCTAGAATTCCATCGTGGTTGTTTTACTACCCACGCCGATCAAAAGCGATCGAATCGGCAGTGCGAGGACTTATTATATCAAGCAGAACTGTGGTCATCGATCGCCTGTATCGTTAATCAACAGCCTTATCCTGATGATCTCAAATTGCAGATCGAGACAGCTTGGAAGCAAACATTATTCAATCAATTCCACGATATTCTTCCTGGCACTGCGATCGAACCTGTATATGTGACGGCTAATGAGGGCTGGGAAAATGTTGAGCGAGTAACGACGCAGATTATTAGCGATGCTCTCAGTCAGATTAGCGATCGAATTATACTTCCAACTCCGCCGATCGAGGACGCAATGCCGATCGTGATTTTTAACGCGCTCAATTGGGAGCGTACCGAGGTAATCAAATATCCTCTCGATCCCACAGATCCCCGACTTCTCCCAGAAGTCGGGGATCTGGATGCGTGGTGTGTATTTGATGCGGATGGAAAATTACTACCTAGCCAATCATCTGCCGAACATATATTATTTCTCGCCACTGATTTACCGAGTGTTGGTTATCGATTATTCTGGCTTACTCCTCATCGCTGCGGCAAAGATCTGATACCCCACCCCAACCCTCCCCTGATAAAGGGGAGGGAGCAAGAGAAGCCCCCCTTTATCAGGGGGGTTGGGGGGGTAACACCATCTTCGCAGGAAGCCGCCTCAACGGAAACACTGGGTTCTAGCGATTTTATTTTTAAAAACCAATTCGTCGAAGTAAAAATCAACTCCGACACTGGAGATATTGAGAGCATTTACGATCTCGTCAACCACCGAGAAATAATCTCTCCTGGTGCTAACCAACTCCAAGCTTTCCAAGACGAGGGACAATATTGGGATGCTTGGAATATCGATCCTCAATACGCCGCACATCCATTACCCCCAAGTGAATTAAGATCGATCGAGTGGATTGAAAACGGTGCGATTCGTCAACGCTTGCGAGTCGTGCGAGAATTAGCTGGATGTGAATTCCGCCAAGATTATATCTTAGAGGCTCATAGCTCGATCGTCCGGATCGAAACCAGCGTCGATTGGCAAGCCGAACATGTGTTAATTAAAGCCAACTTCCCCCTAAATCTTACTGCCAATATATCTACATCCGAAACTGCCTGTGGTGCCATCGAGCGCACCACCACGCCCGAAACCGCCGTCGAAAAAGCCAAATGGGAATTACCCCTACATCGCTGGGCAGATCTCACTGATAGTAGTGGCGTATCTGGAGTAAGTCTGTTGAATGATTGTAAATATGGCTACGATGCTGGGACGAATTATTTAAGACTAACTTTACTCAGAAGTAGTAATTGGCCAGATCCTACAGCCGATCGCGGCTATCATGAATTTACCTATGCAATTTATCCCCATAGTGGTAGCTGGCAATCTGCCCAGACTGTGCAAAAGGGATTGGAATTGAATTCACCCTTGCAAGTATTGCAACTAGCTCCCCAGCCAAAAATAGATATAAATAAACACTTAGTACCTAGTAATAGTCTCATCGATTTACAGGCAGAAAATCTAGTTTTAATGGCATTCAAACCTTCAGAGACTCTTGCCGAAGCATGGGTATTGCGATGTTATGAGTGTCATGGAATTGAAGGGAAAATTGAATTAACTGGAGATCTGGGTTTACAGATCGATCGAGTGGTAAATTTACTCGAAGAAGTCCAATTGGGGACGCTAGATTCTGGTGTTAAACCTTGGCAGATTCGGAGTTTTGAAGTTTCACCAACGCATCTATTTTAACGACGGTTGAAAGATTTGACATAACTCGATCGCGTGAATTTGCAGGGTAGAGGTAGTTTCAGCACCACGCTTGAGATTAAATTCTAAATCTAGTAATTTGGGTAAACTGGCTGCAAGTCGATCGGCGGTAATAGATTGGAGTTCTTGCTTGATGAAAAATAGGCGTTTGGGGTTGCCAAGTCCAGCGGCAGTCGCAATGACTCGATCGTCTTTTTCTCCGGATTCTAGGAGCATTTTTACCCACAACCAGGTGCGAAATTGACCGACGAGGGTAGCAACTATTTTTAAGGCGGGTTCGTTGTGGTTAATTAATTCGGTAATCAGATGTAAAGCTGTACCGACATCTCCTTGGCGAATGGCGGCGGCAAGCTGGAGACTATTTTGGGTATTAGCAACTACCAGACTAGCTACCATGACTCGATCGATCTGTTGCCCTTCACCACCAGCTAGCAATTGTAATTTATCTAGTTCTAGATATAGTTGGCGGGTATTATTACCGACAGATTCGGCAAGGAGTTGAATCGCATCTGGTGTTAATTTTAATCCCAATTCCTTGGCGACAATCTGCACTCGCTGGCTCAGTTCTTCTGTTTTCCACGGTGGAATTAGCCCAAACTCTTGGACATTAGCATATTTCTGAATTGTCTTGGTCGATTTAAGTCGCCCATCTGGTTTATTTTTGCTAGTCAGGAGCAGAACAGTAGTCGCCGGAATTTGGGGTAATGTTCGTTCCAATTCGGCGAGTAATTGCTCTGAGCATTGCTGCATTAGAGTGGTATCTGCCAGCCAGACTAAACGTTTCCCAGTGCCGAAAGGAGGAGTCATGGCTGCATCGAGTGCCGACATTACGGCATCTTCGCGCTCTGGTAAAATTTTTTCATAGTTAAAACTCGTCCAAGCTGGATCGAGTGATGATTGCCCAATTGCATTTACTGCTTTGGCGATCGCAAAATCATCATCACCCCAATATAAAATAACTGTCATTTAATTAGTTGATAGTGAATAGTTTAAAATCTGTAGGGGCGGTTTTATAAATGTAACTGCGACTGTAATTAAGATTTATTTTGAACCCGCCCAATTCCACTAACATCGCTGGTGTGGTGGGGCGGGTTTGTTCTAAAGTTATCGAAAATAGCAGAGATTTCTAGCATAAACCAGCCCCTACAGTCCCCACCGTTTTTAATCATCATCAAACGATCGAGCTGAAGATATATGCTCATTTGAGATTAACCGATTGGGAATACCGCTACACCCACCAGGAATAGTTTGACGAGCGGCTTCCCCACACCAGGCACAACAGTATTGGCGTTGCTCTTCAGACATGCTCCGGACATTGGTAAAGTCAACATCCTCGATTACGGCACCGCTAAATTCGCCTGTAATATAATCTGGAGATCGATCTGGAACGCGAGGACTAGCAAGTTGGAGATCGCCATAAAAAAACCGCGTACCCTGGATATCCGCACCCGTTAATTTAGCTTGATAGAGAATTGCTCTAGCTAAGTTGGCTTTCAAGAGAGTGCATTCACTTAAATCAGTCCGAATTAAATTAGCATCACTGAGATCTGTCCACCGTAAATCCGTTTGCGCAATATCTGCACCTGCTAACATCACCTTCAAATCGATGACCCGGATACCGTAAATCCGATCTTCATCATAACCGCCATTACCATTGAGAATCACCCGCCCCAACCGCAAATCGCGTTGAAGGGGGGTGAGCAATTTAGAACGCGATAAAAAGCGGATGACTCTGGCTTTCCCCGCAGCATTTACACTCCCTAATAATGCCGCAGTTCGTCCTGCTGCAAAAGCACGTTCCTGCGGCCAATCTTCGAGAAAGCCATCATCATCGAGGACTAGATCGGAAATCCCCTGAAAATAATTATCGATCGTCTGTTGCTGAGTAATAATATTTTGTTGGCGATTGAGTCGATTTTGTTCGATCGTCAAATCGCGAGAAACAATATACTGTCGCCAAGAAACAAATGCTGCCAAAGTGGCAATCGCTGTCTGTCCAATCGCACCACCCCATAAGCCCAAAGCACCAACCGCACTCCAATCTGTTCCCGCAGATAAACCACCAATATAGTTAAAAAATCCACCAATCTTGAGCAAGTTAACGATCACAATCAGCATCGTCACGATGATGACTAACCGCAATCGCTGTGCTGAAGATAGAGATTTTGGGATTTTGGGACGGATACCTCGATAGATAATTGGTGTCGAGAATCCTAAGGCGATCGCACAACCTGCTACGGTAAGACCAGTATGCCTAGACCATAATCCACAGCCGATCGCGATGATTCCTAGTAGATTCAACCAGATTGTCATTGACGATAAAATACCCAGCTTTTAGGGAAACTTTCCACATTAGAAATTTTAGCACTATCACTAGGATGTGTTCGATCGTGTCTCACCAAGCGGCGAAATGTGAGCTTGAAATTCACCAGGACATGTTGGTCATCGGCTATAATCATCCATGAATATATGTATGGATTAATAAATCTGTGGGACAGTACGAACGGCTGGTATTGATGGCGGAAGACGAATTAACTCAATACAGCAGTGATGCTCGCAAGATCGAGAAATTGCGCCAAAAAATTGGTTTATCAGTCACCAGAGAACAACAGAAAGAAGTCAAAGCGGTTCTAGAAGCAGAACTACCCACTGGAGGAATCGCTAAATTAGTCGAAACCCAAAGACAAACTGTTGCTCTACCCTTTTGGGGCATTGCGGGGTTGGGTTTGTTATTTGGAATTTCACTGAATCAACCACTAGATTATATTGCTGCGGTAGGTGGCACCGCAGCCGCAATTACCATTCAAAAATGGGGATGGCAGCTCTATGCGAAACGGATTGTTTTGGATACCTTAATTGATATCGAAACCAAGATTAATGCAATTAAACCCTAGTTTAGGCTTTAGGATTTAGGCTTTAGGCATTAGGTCAAGTTATTAGAATAGGCTTAAACCTCAAAGAATAGGTGCAAATTTAGTATGAATAGGAAAATTTATTAATGACTGATGTAAAAATTGGAATTATTGGCGGCAGTGGACTTTACCAGATGTCCGCATTAACTAATGTCCGAGAGGTGAGTGTCGAAACACCTTTTGGCAAACCTTCTGACAATCTCATTGTTGGAGATCTGGAGGGTGTCCAAGTAGCTTTCTTGGCTCGACATGGCCGAAATCATCATCTGACACCTTCAGAAGTTCCATATCTGGCAAATATTTATGCCATGAAACAAATCGGTGTTGAATACCTAATTTCAGCATCTGCGGTCGGATCTTTGCAAGCAGAAGTGCAGCCGCTAGATTTAGTATTACCAGATCAATTTCTCGATCGCACTAAAAGTCGCACTAGTACTTTTTTTGGTGAAGGAATTGTCGGACATATTGCTTTTGGCGATCCGATTTGTGCTAAGTTATCAGGTGTCTTAGCCGACTCGATCGAGTCGCTCAATTTTCCAGATATTACCTTACATCGAGGCGGCACATATATCTGCATGGAAGGCCCAGCATTTTCAACCAAAGCTGAGTCAAATATGTATCGAATGCTCGGTGGTACAGTGATTGGGATGACTAATTTACCTGAAGCAAAATTAGCTAGAGAAGCTGAAATTGCTTATGCCACTTTAGCATTAGCTACTGACTATGATTGCTGGCATCCCGATCATGATAATGTGACAGTGGAGTTGATCATTGCCAATCTTCACAAAAATGCTAGTAATGCCCAACGGGTAATTCAAGAAACAGTTCGGCGACTAGGTACGAATTTATTT
This sequence comes from Chamaesiphon sp. GL140_3_metabinner_129_sub, assembly GCA_025358725.1. Classification (GTDB taxonomy): domain Bacteria; phylum Cyanobacteriota; class Cyanobacteriia; order Cyanobacteriales; family Chamaesiphonaceae; genus Chamaesiphon. The sequence goes on along the minus strand of JANYIT010000138.1, from coordinate 5,963 downwards.
GTTTCTGAGGCACATTCGGCTCTCAAGTATGCGATTATTACCCCGATGGACAAAGTGCCTGAAGCTACTAAGCAGAAGCTAGAACTACTCCTGAAAAAATACCTGTAGATAAATAGTTATTCATCATAGCTATTTAGGTAACAAAAAAGGGCACCCGTAAAATTAACTTGTACGGGTGCCTTTTTTTGGCATGAATTGTAGTTGTAACTTTATTTGACAGCAGGAGTTGTTGTCGTAGTTGTCGTTGTAGGTACAGTTGTTGTTGTACCTGTTGTTGTTGTACCTGTTGTTACCGTTGTGATCGTCTTTTTCTTACTAACTTTTTTTGCTGTTGCGGTCTTTTTACCATTACAACGAGCATGAGTTTTGATACTTAATGTAGCAGGATCGATCGCCTCAGTACCGACAACCAATGATTTATAGTTAGTTGCATTATCAACAGTGACTTCACCACAAGTATTTGCAGTTTTGTCTTTAAGTTTCTTGGATTTGTTCTTGGTATTGACAGTCTGGACAGGGTACTTCTGTTGGGAAGTTAAACCTGTGACGATCACCTGACCTTTGCTAGTTTTATAAGCTTCAGCAGCAGCGATCGAAGCATGGCTTAGGGTGAGTAATAATGCGATCGAAACTGTAGAAATTGAAAATTTGATGGACATAGATTTATGATTTGTGATCAGTTAGTTATTCGTTGGTAGTTGCGGCTTATTTGTTCCCTTTCATCGCCCGAATTAATTCGGCGGCAACTTCAGGACGAGAAAATTCTGGTGGTGGTAATTCACCTTGACGAAGTAGATCTCGTACCTTCGTACCTGATAAATGCACGCGTTGTTCAGGGCTACTCGGACTAGTTTTGGTAGTTGCCATCGACTTGGTAACTTTGCAGTAGAAAGCGTGCTCAAACATCATCGGAGTGATGCCGAGTTCCCCTGGCTCAAATTCACTAAAAATGTGCTGAGCATCATAAGTACCATAGTAGTCCCCAACGCCTGCATGGTCGCGTCCGACGATAAAATGGGTACAACCATAATTTTTGCGAATTAGGGCGTGGAAGATAGCTTCCCGTGGCCCAGCATAGCGCATAGCGGCAGGATTGATGCCGAGAATTACTCGATCGCTCGGATAGTAATGTTCGAGGATAATTTCATAGCAACGCATCCGTACATCGGCGGGAATGTCATCTTCCTTGGTTGCGCCAACTAGTGGGTGCAGAAATAACCCATCAACAGTTTCCATCGCACACTTTTGGATATACTCATGAGCGCGGTGAATCGGGTTGCGGGTTTGAAATCCAACGATAGTGTTCCAACCCTTGGCTTGAAACTGGGCACGGGCGGCAACAGGATCGATTTGATAGGTGGGAAATTGAGGATGTGCTTCTCGTTCCAATAGCCAGACTGCACCAGCTAAATTGACATTACCTTGGTCATAAACAACTTTGACACCAGGATGTTTTTGATCATCAGTGCGGTAGACGTTAATTGCTTCTTGCTGCTTGTTGTAGGTATATTTCTCAGTTAGTTCTAGAACACCAACAAATCTCCCAGTAGAGTCATCTAAGCGGATGAGCGTGCCGACTACTAATGGTGATGCAACAGCTTCAGTAACCGATAAAGTAATCGGAATCGACCAAGGTAAACCGTCAGCTAGCCGCATGTTTGGGACAACATTATTGTAATCCGCTTCTGACATAAACCCAGTAAGAGGGCTAAATGCACCGATCGCAATCATGACTAGATCGGAAAATGCCCGTTCGTCTAACTCAACTCTAGGTAAATTTTCGGCTTTACTCAGAAACTCAGCTTTTTGAGCGGGGGTGGCGATGCGATCGATCAATTTACCGCCGTGGGGTGCAATACCAGAACGCTGACTCAAACTAACTTCCCTCGCAATCTTTACATATTTTATTAATCACTTTAGCAGCTTTTCAGTCCCGAAAAGCTGGCAAATTGGTATTAAATATTTTCCAAGGGAGAAGCTGTTTTGGTTGATCGCCGTCGAAGTTCAGCAACTTGGTGGGGGCGATCTGATGTTCAAATAAGCGATCCATCCGCGTGAGCCTGAGTAAGTTTCTCACTGGTTCGGCGATCGAACAGAGATACAAATCCCCTCCAGCAGTTCTGAGCATTTTCAGTGCGACAATCAAAGTACCCAATCCATAACTGTCGATGGAGTTGACATCAGCCAGATCGAGTAGGACGAGATTGTTTCCTGATGCCAATAATTCGCTTACTTGCTGGCGCAATTCATTTGCTTTTACGCTGTCAAGTACGCCTGCGGGTTTAATAATAGTCAGAGGAGCAGCCATATCTTGACTTACGAAATTATGTTCGGTCTAATTTTGAGATGATTGTCAGTGATGACGATCGTTGATATTTGGTTGGTTTCGTGATTGAAACTGAGATTGGTCTTAACTGGCTGATCTGGGGTAGGTTTTACCAAACATTATGTTTTTGTTAAGAGATTTCTAGATGATTGATATCATCCTCTATTGGTGATCGTTCCCACATGGGCTGAATGACTGAAAATAAATTGACCCATTGTAATATTTCTTCACGCCGCCAACTAGCTGGAATCCGATCGATAATGTCAGATATGATTTGGCAAAGATTGCCCAATCACAAGTAATTAAGAGGTAGAGATCGATCGTGACTATCAAAACACAAACAGACTTGAAAACTACTACTACCCCAGTAGAACCTAGTTTTGGCTGGAATATTTATGCTGAACAAGTTAATGGTCGATTTGCAATGGTGGGATTTGTGTTGTTATTACTGTTGGAATTAGTTACAGGTCAAGATTTATTGACGTGGCTAGGACTGAGATAGTGACAGATCTGGTGAGAGTGCCCTCACCTTAAAGATTTTGCACCCCATCCCCACACAGCAAAAAGCACAATCGCCACCACTGAATTTAGCGGTGGCGATTGTGCTTTTTGCTGTGACAACTTTTAGTATCGATCGGGGAAAATAATCGGTTCAGCACCAGATGGGGGCAAACCAGAAGGCGGATCGATCGGTTCGTAGTCTACATAATTAGCTGTTGTGCCTTCCCGCTGCCCTGAATCATCAGCGTTAGGTCGCTGGCGATTTGGTGAAGCTGAGGCTAGACGCTGACTTCGATCTTCTCCTGAAGGATCAGGACGAGGACGACGACGGCGGGGTGTTGGGTCTGAATCATCAGTAGCGACTGCTCGATCCGGCGGTTCCGTCACATCAGTGCGTTCATCTCTTCTTCTGGTAGATCTTCGATTTGACTGGGTACTAGCTAGATCGGCATCTGGCAGAGCGCGGCGAACCTGGATTGGTTGATCGGATTCATTCCAGTCATCTTCGCTATCCCAGCTATCATTAGGCTGACGAACTAATGAGCTAGTCCGAGCGGAGTCCGATTCGGTACGGCGGCGGGGTGCTGATTCAGTTGCAAATCGATCTTCAGACAACTGTCTGGTAGTAGATCGACGACGAGGTTGATCTTCGCTGTCCGATCGTTCATTACTACGTTGTTCGCCATCGCCGCGAATTCGCCGACTGTTGCGAGGTCTGTCATCTAGGTACTCACGATCTTCAATTTCGGCCTTATAGCGACGACTGACGGGACGCTCATCCACGATTTGACTTTTTTCTTTAGCCTGTTCGGTGGCGATCCCCCGCAGTTTGATACTTTCGTAGGCAAAGTAGATGGCCGAGCCGCTGAGTAAAAATTGCCCAAATTGGAGAATCGGATCGAGTCGCCAGCCTTGGAAAATTAGAATAAATCCGCAGATAATCCCGATCGCCGTAAAGGCAATATCTTGATCTCTGGACAATTCGGGACGTACCGAGCGCAGAAAGTATAACCCCGCTCCAGCTACAGCTAGAATAATCCCCAATAAACTGGCTGAGTTCAGCCCAAAATTAACCATTAATTTGCTCCAAGTTTAAAGCACGTCCGCATGTTTGATTTTACGTCAACTAACCTATTGCGGATGTCTCGATCGATCCTAGCAATTTTTAGTTGGGATGTGGTAACGAGCTTACCAATTTCTAGTTTGCCTCGATCGCTGCCGTTCGTCTAGCGTGGATGCAGCACAATTATCCATTCACGAATTAACTAATCTTGCTACAACAAAACCTCAGATCGGTCGCAAACCAATAGCAGCAATGCGATCGGTCAGGAAACCCAACTGAGGTAAACAATATTGATCGATCTTTTAAGAACGTTGAATTTTATCTTTTTGGCTGATGAAGATCAGTCCGATGGTAGCGGGAACAACGACGATCAATCCGCCGTAGAGCAAGCTATACATGAAATTGGCTAATGAGGGTGTCATAAAATGTTTTGTCCTGAGATCGAATAAAAGATTCTTTGTTCTAATTCTATCCATATAGTTGCACCCTGAGCAGTATTTGCCAAAAATAACTCACAGCACCACTGCAAATATCCGATTACTGCCCTAACACGAGGGTACCCTCAGATCTACGATTTTACGAATGGGATTGCTATGATAAAGTTACAGATCTCGGATCTGTACCAACCAATCTCCAACTTTACCTCGATCTGTTTTGAGCAATGATCTCGAACCTGAGAAAGTTCTGTCAGTTTTGTGTGCTGATTTTAGTTACAGCAGTTGCAACTGGTATTCTATTCCCGCAATTACTAGAACATCGCTTCTCGCCCCAAGAGTCCGCATTAATTGGTAATATTCAGCTCTCTCAACTTGAAGAAATCGCCACCGCCACTCCTGAAGGAGCTTGGCGAGAAACTGGGGCAACAGTACTCCCACTCGCTGCCCAAATCATGGCAATTCGGAATCCTCAGGGAGTGCCATTAGATACAGCTCAGAAGAGCTATTTACGACCATTATTTGGTGATTTGGTAGATCGAGTAACTGTGGTATATCAAGCAAAACTACTCGATCGCTGGTCGCAAGGCGGTAAGGAAACTCATATTGGCGGCGTAGATTCATCAGCCCAAACTTATTGCGATCGGATCTATATTCGCGCACCGTATCAGCCTCGCAATACTGATCGATTGGTATTACTCGCCCACGAATTCACTCACAGTCAACAATGTCATCAAGCGGGCGGAATTGGTAAGTTTGGCGAACGTTATTTTCAAGGTTATTATCAGGGTGGACAAACTTATCAAAATAATCCTTTAGAGAAATCGGCTCGAGAGATGGAAGAAAAGTTTACGCGTCAGTTGTGCAACACAATTGGCTGCCCACCTCGAACTGGACGTTATTATGTCAACTATAAGGGGTGGGGAATTAAATTACCTGTTAATTTATAGGGGTTAGGTTTTCAGCCATTTGTAAAATCTGTTCGGCAACTCGATCGAGGATGGGCATCACAGATAGTCTATTCCCTTGTTTGACAGCTAATAATTCTTCGGATGTAAATCGATCGCGTAGAGTTGCAAGCGCAATTTGACTGTTAAAAGTACGCACAAACTCTATTTTTACAGTATGCCAGCGTGGGGCTATTATTGTAGATTTTGGATCGTAGTATTCACCATCAAGATCGAATTGACTAGGATCGACAACTTGAGCTTCAATGATCTGCATCAGTCCGACAATCCCTGGTGGACTAGTATTGGAATGGTAAAAAAATGCTAGATCGCCAACTTCCATTGACTTGAGAAAATTTCGTGCTTGGTAATTTCTCACCCCATCCCAAATTGTCACTCGATCTCGTTCTAGATCGGCAATCCCAAATACATCAGGCTCGGATTTCATTAACCAATAATTCAAGCAATCTCACCAATCTGACTAGGTTTATCTCGATCGATTGTAAATTACTTTCACCAGTTGGGTAATAAAATTAGTGCCCTAACCGATATGGGGTAATGTTCTGAATCTGTGGAAAGAAGTATCAGAGAAGCAAGATATAGCAGAGAGAAAGAAAAATGGTATTAGAACCTGTTCTGTGCCCAGCTTGTCAAAGTAGCGATGTCGTCAGACACGGATACTCAGGAGAAGG
>JANYIT010000133.1 GCA_025358725.1 Chamaesiphon sp. GL140_3_metabinner_129_sub | reverse complement strand
TTCCTTCTCCTGAGTATCCGTGTCTGACGACATCGCTACTTTGACAAGCTGGGCACAGAACAGGTTCTAATACCATTTTTCTTTCTCTCTGCTATATCTTGCTTCTCTGATACTTCTTTCCACAGATTCAGAACATTACCCGAAAATTTGGGTTACGATCGAGTCATCTCGCTATCTCCCTGGCAAACCTATATATTTGATCAACGAGTAGAGATCACCGCTACTCCAGGCGCAAAGATTCAGGGACAGTGGGAAAATGGTTTTTTGGTACATGCCCTGGTAACTGACAAAACACTCTACTACGAACCGCATTTAGCCACCGATCCCGCGACGATCGATCGCATCCACAAACTGGGTAATGTTGAAACAATTATTGCCCCGATTGTCGGTCAAATATTCCCACTGTTGGGAAAAGTAATTATGAATCCACAAGATGCTTTCTATCTCGCTTCGGTTTTGCAACCTCAGTGGTATCTGCCCACTGGAGTGGGGAAAATTCAAGCCAGCGGCATCTTACCTCAACTTACTCGATCGGATGGTACGATGGCTGAATTTTCCGAACTGTTAGCTCGATCGCAACTGTCAACCCAGTTGCTCACAGCACAATCAGGTGAAACTGTGGCACTCTAGGCTAATCGTCAAATTTTAGCTTGTAGTGCTCTAATAAATTCCCTAATAATATCAGTCTTCGTTCTCTCGGTTTTCTCCGCGAAAGCTTCGAGAATTCGGAGTTCTTGTTCAGGAATCTTCACATTTAACTGCTTTAATGACATAGTACGTGTACCTGAATGGGTGCTATTGTGTGTAAATTGGGTCATGGTTTTAGTATCAATTTAGACCGACACGGCGTTGTTGATGTGGATGCAATGGAATAATCAGTAGCCGACTTTAACCCCTATAAAATTGAGATTAGCGATCGATCTAAATTGCGACGTTAGTTACAACTAAAATATTCAGCTAATACATCAAATATAGACAGGGATTGGCAGTTACTAAGTTTTATGTGGGCTGGTGCTGCTGTTAGAATCGTTCGCATCGAAATTAACCTAGGTAAGTCGATTTCAACGTCCACTACTTTGATGTGGTAGCAGTAACCCAATTATTTGAGTGACTGCTACTCCAAAACTATCACCTAAAGCAGATTTATTTAGGACGACGATTTTGCAAAAAAGCAGGTAAATCAGCACCAGCATTTTGGGGTGGCTGAGGTCGGGGGAAACTATCGTTAGATGCCCCTGATTGCTGTTTGCGGACTTGTGGGTCAGACGGTGGGGCAGGACGTGAAGTTGTCGCCCCAGTCGGCCGAGAACGATTGATTGGCTCCGAAATCTCACCTGTGAATCCAGTTGCAATTACTGTAATTCGCATCTCACCCTGCATTTGCGGATCGATCACTGCACCAAAGATAATATTTGCATTTGGATCTACGACTTCATAAATCGTTTCCGCAGCAGTATTTACTTCGATGAGAGTCATATCTGCACCGCCAGTGATATTCAGGACGACACCTCGCGCACCTTCGATGCTTGATTCCAATAGCGGTGAAGTGATTGCCTGGATAGCTGCTTCCCGCGCTCGTGATTTGCCAGATCCTTCGCCAATTCCCATCAAGGCCGAACCAGCATCTGCCATCACTGTGCGGACATCAGCAAAGTCAACGTTAATTAATCCAGGGATTGTGATGATATCAGAGATCCCTTGCACCCCTGAACGCAGAACATCGTCGGCGATCCGAAATGCTTCTTGGACTGGAGTTTGTTCGTTGATTGCCTGTAGCAGTTTATCATTAGGGATGATAATCAAGGTGTCAACCTGACTTTGCAATCCACTAATGCCTTCCTCCGCTTGGTTTGTCCGTCGTCGCCCTTCAAAAGTGAACGGACGAGTGACAACACCCACCGTTAAGGCACCCATTTCCTTGGCAACTTCAGCCACGATTCGGGCTGCACCAGTTCCAGTTCCACCTCCCATCCCAGCAGTGATAAAAACGAGATCTGCTCCTTCTAGAGCATGCGCGATTTCTTCACGAGATTCTTCAGCGGCTTTTTGGCCGATGGCGGGATTTCCCCCAGCACCGAGTCCCCGAGTGAGTTTTTGACCTAACTGAATGCGCCGCGTCGCATCTGAGTGCGATAGAGCTTGGGCATCAGTATTCATTGTCCAAAATTCGATTCCTTCGATATCGCTGGCAATCATTCGGTTTACCGCATTACTGCCGCCACCGCCAACACCAATTACTTTGATGCGGGCTGCACTGCTAAAAGTGATATCATCAGACATTCGTTCATCCCTTGGTATGGTGTAACCATCTCGGATTGAGTGGTTTGTGAATCCTGGATAGGAAGGTAAACTGGAATTATTCATGCACTAACTTATTCTTTGAACCTTTTACAGCATAGTAACCTGCATTATGGGTATTTTTAAGATTACTTTAGATAAGTAGTGTATCCAATTCAGATCTAATTTAACAGACCTCCAATTAAATCTAAGTTAGATCTAGCTAAATTTTGCTTGCTAGGTAGTCAATTATTAGGCTAGGATATAGAGATTATAGAAGAGTAATTCTAGATTCTAAATATATTTGCAGCAATGCTATTGATGTAGCAACATGTCTCACTTTGCTTTGGGTGCGATCGTTCCAGATCGCTTGAGTTGGAACTTGAGAAAGTCCGGATTTTCTAAATCTAGGTAGTCAACATCAGCAGGATTGATCTGGTTTGGGTCGATCTGTTTCTGCCAATCGCGAAGTCGATCGAGCTGATGCATTTGATTGTTTAACCGAGTTCGATCCCCAGTAGCACCGATCCGGACCTTACCTAATTCAGTTTGCAAGATTAAATTTTGGGGATTGCGACAATCAACGATCCCAATCGCAACTGGGCTAGCCTGAATAGCCTGATAAATCTGAGTCCAGTCGGGGCAACCTCCTTGTGCAGGCTGTCTTAATCTTAACTTGGGTAACAAGACGGTAGAACGATAGCTAGACAGTGGTAATTGCTGACCACGCTCATCTACAAATAGTTGTGATTCAGTACTTTCATCTTGCATGATCCGAGCAACGGGCGGAAAATCCTGAATCTCAACAGTTAAATGAGGCGGCAATAATCCTCGATCGATCTTCACCTCAGCAATCGAACCCTGCTCCATCAATTGTGTGGTCAATTGCTCTGGTGCTAACTCCAGAATTGGTTTTGGATAGGGAATTGCCAACATTGATCGAATCGTCAGATCACTCAGATATTGGTTGCCCTGAATCCGCACCTGCTCTGGTTTAGAAATTGTCCAGTCAGGCTGACTCACTGCCCACACCACCCCAACTAAAATCCCACTCATACATACAAATCGCCATAAAGATTTGACGACTCTAACTCGCCGCTGCTGTCTTAATTGACGGCGACGTTGTTTTAGCTGGTCTTTAGATACAGGTTTATACACAGAAGGGTGAGTTGAGATGCAGAGGGACGGGTTGACCAATGTTGACGAGAACTAAAGCTCTAAATTGAGTTTCAAACCCGCTCCTACAGGAGATGGAGAGTTTGGATTAATTGATTTTGAGCAGTGCTTAATCCTCCTTACTCACTGCTCATGACTACTTGGGGATAAATTCTGTCTGAACTTGTTGTTTACCGTCACTGCTAACCACGATCGATTGGTCTTGCAATTTGCCGATGCTGCGAGTACCAGTAAATTTGATGAGTGGATTGATTTGTTGATAGACTACATTACCAGTTCCGACGAGCTGTTGGGAAGTAATTTCCCAGATTAATCGATCTGCGCGGAGTTTTGCTTGATTGCGAGTGGCTAATCCCCGCGCATTTCCAGTCAGCGTAGCCGTTGATGCCTTCAGATCTAGTTCGCCACTATTAGCATTAAAGGTAACGGCTTCTTGTTGATGAACGATGGTCAACGGTCGATCGGCGGTAACTAATTCTCGATCGAGATTCCAGCTAAATGATTCACCATTTGCCTGAATTAGTGGCTTGGTGGCGTTTAATTGCACCTTGCCCTGTAAATTAATGATTTTGCGATCGATCACTGTAGAGAAGCCATTTGCCACAACATTTGCAGTAATTTGCTTGCCTTGATAGCGTTGAATCTGTGTCGGTCGATCTCCAATCACTTTTTGGTCTTTGACGAACCAGGTGAGATGCTCTGTTTGCATTGCCAATCGAGGATCTTGAGAAAATGTGGTAATTTTGCCGTACAGATCCATCTGTTGTTTCCGGCTGAGATATTTTCCCTCATTAGCATTAGCTTGAAATTTGGGCTGATTTGCTTGAACCCGATCGCGGATGGTCAGTAAATCTACCTTTGGTTGCCATTCTACCTCTTGTCCAATCAGGATCAAATTGTTACGAGTTTCTTTGGTGACGACATCGCCACGTAGAACCACTTTTTCGCCTTCTTGTTCTACTTCGCCCGTCTTCGCCGTGACATGTAAAATCACCCGACCATCTTGATAGAGATCTCCCTCTAAGTTGGTGACTTTAGCACGTTTTTTATCAGGAGAGTAGACTCCGTGTTGCGCTCGAACTTTCCACCAGGGTTTACCCTGTTTATCTACTTGCTCAAAGCTGAGATTATCTAGCTCTAGTTTAGCTTCGATCGGTGATGGAGTCGGACTAGCTTGAGGTTTGGTTGTCATTTGACAACCACCGATCCCCACAATCGCGATTGTCCAGACAATACTCATGCAGCGGTATGATTTCATGCTTCGATCAAGTAATGCAACTGATAACTGTTGGCTATCTTCAAGTCCAGATATCAGGAGTTACAGATAAACTGACATTATTTCTAGGTGTTTTTTGGATCTCTTCTTTGACATTTTCAAGGTCAATATATCGATCAGAAACATTAATCAGACTATCACTAGTCATCGATCGCAAACTAACTACTTCGACCCGAACACCGCGATAGCTTACTGCATCCACTGCATAGGCAAGATCTCCATCGCCACTGACGAGCACTGCTGTGTCGTAAGATCCGACTAATGCCATCATATCGACGGCAATTTCTACATCAAGATTCGCTTTTTTGGAGCCATCTGGTAGTTGGATCAAATCTTTGGCAATTACTCGATAACCATTGCGCCTCATCCAGAGCAAAAATCCCTGCTGTTTCTCATTGGTTCGATCGACTCCAGTATAGAAAAAAGACCGGAGCAATCGAGAACCACCTGTCAGCCGAGCTAATAGTTTTGTATAGTCAATTTCAATATTCAGTTGCAGTGCTGCGTAGAATAAATTAGACCCATCAACAAAGATTGCGACTCTCCCACGGTTTTCTAAGACTTGCTGTGCTGAAAATATTGAATTTTCATCATGATTAAAACTATTCATCGTTATTGAGGTTAATTTGAAATTTTAAAAAAGTTTTGAAAAGTTTAAAAAAGTTGCTTTATTATGTTGGAGGCAATTAATTATTATTGACTCACTATCTTCATCATAACAGATTCAGAATGATTAAATGCTGACGCTAATCGGTGGTTCCAACTTGGCAAAAATCGGATGTGGTTCACCTAGCAGGTGATTAGCTTTCAGAATCCCCCATTCTAGATGACGATCCCAATCACCTGGTGGCTCTGATGCATCTGCATTTAATTTGGAAATATTATTGCTACCAATAAGATCGAAGTCTATCTCTAAGCCTAATTGACGATAAATATCCGTACTGATTTTTGGAATGATCGGTGCTAGAAGGTACGCCGCTAAGCGAGCTGACTCTAGAGCAGAGTATAAAACCTCCGCTAATTCTGCATGTTTATCTTGTTTAAACAATGCCCAAGGAGCGAGATCATCTATATACTTATTACTAGAATGTGCCAAAGTTATAATTGATTCACAAGCTTCTTTGAATGCTAAATTATTGTAGGCAACACTTACTTGAGTTCCTAACTTTTGGCCTAGTATTTTGAGCGGATTATCAGCGGAGATATCTTCAGCATTACAATTTGGTACTCGACCCTGACAATATTTTTTAGCCATATTTAGGGTGCGGTTGACTAAGTTCCCTAAATTGTTGGCAAGATCGGCATTAACAATTTCAACAAAGCGTGTCTCGTTAAAATCGCCATCCTGACCAAATTCAATCCCCTTGAGAAAATAATAACGTAATGGTTCGGCCCCATATCGATCGACTAAATCGATCGGATCGATCGCATTTCCCTCACTTTTACTAATCTTTTTACCGTCTTTAGTAAAGTAGCCATGTGCGAAGACTCGATCGGGAATCGGCAATCCTGCTGACATCAACATTGCTGGCCAGTAAATAGCATGAAAGCGTAAGATATCTTTGCCAATTAAATGCAAATTAATCGGCCATCGCTGCTGTAATGCATTTTCTAGGCTAGGCTCAACATCGGGATCGAGCAATGCTGTCATGTATCCCAACAATGCATCAAACCAGACATAAATCGTTTGCTGCGGATCGGTTGGCAAGGGGATTCCCCAGTCAACATTGATCCGAGAAATTGAAAAATCTTGCAACCCCTGAGCCACAAATTTTAATACTTCATTCCGCCGACTATTTGGGAGAATAAAATCAGGACATTCTGTATATAAAGCTTCTAGTTGCTGTTGATATTTAGATAGTCTGAAAAAGTAATTACTTTCATCTCGCCATTCTACCTGCTTGCTGGGATGCAAGGGGCAATGATGGTCAGCCAGCAGATCTCGCTCCTCCTTAAACTCCTCGCAGGAGACACAATACCAACCCTGTTGAGTCCCTTGATAAATATCCCCCCGATCCCAAACCCGTTGGAAAAACTCCTTGACGATAATTTGATGATTGGGTGCTGTCGTCCGACTAAACCTGTCATATTGAATATTCAGCTTGCTCCACAAAGAGTCAAACCGCGCCACAATCCGATCGCAGTGTACTTGTGGATCTACGCCCGCCGCAATTGCTGTGCGTTCAATTTTCTGTCCATGTTCGTCAGTTCCGGTAATTAGCAATACATTGCGATGTTGGAGTCTTTGCCATCTGGCAATCGTATCGGCTGCCATCGTAGTGTAAGCGTGTCCGATATGGGGGACATCATTGACGTAGTACAATGGGGTAGTGACGGTAAAAGACTGTTGGTTTCTCACGGGATAGTTCATATAGCAGCTATGTGGCAGAATCGTTGGCGAAGTGTGGGCTTCGATCGATCGAATAGAAATAAGTCAAACGGTAGTTTACAATGTAAAGCCATCAAACCCTTGACTGTAAGTTAAATTTGTTGTTGCTGATATTGGAATGATAAGCGCGAACACCGAAATACAGTTAAGACTTTGAGGCTAATTTTTAATAATTACATTTAGGTGAGAATATCTTTTGTAGAGTCGTTGGCATCGCCTCTGATTGAGGAAAATTCCAATCGAGTGCGCTCAGATGTAGCTCCAGTCTCCATCATAGACGAGGTTGTCGCTGATGTTACGGAACTTCAGAGCTTTATTAATAATTAGTAATTGGTTTCTGGTAGAATGAACTAGTAACTAGGGTAACTAGCTCAATGGTAGAGCATCGGACTCTTAATCCGTTGGTTTGGGGTTCGACTCCCCAGTCACCCATTTTAGGCTTGAGGTTGCTAGGGATTTTCGCTGTGTTGAAGATGCCAGAATGTGAGAATTTTTAATAATTGTTGACAGATAATAAATCCTCAGCGTTTGGGTACAATCGATTAGCTAGGGTTATTACTATTGAGCTGTTGTAATTGAGATTATGCCACAGGGAGCGGTTTTGGTTGCGATCAGTCGATCGGTAGACTGCTTGCGTAGTATGTAACTCAGATGCAATTCAAGGCCACTCAACTGGCAATTTTGAGTCGATCGAGGCATTTACATAAGCTTAAAAAATTTCACAAATCTTTATCATCTGCTGGGATTAGCGTATACTACGAAAGCAAAGCTTAATCCTCATGTTTACAGGAGCAAAAATCTAATGTCGGAGGCGCAGCAGCCCCTCAGAGTCCCCAGGGAATTTTTGGGACCTCCTGAAGAATTGAATCCCAATGTCTTCATGTTCTTGGGCGCGATTGTCTTGGTAACGGTTTCTACAATCGGCTATTGGCAATGGCAGTTACCCGGTTGGTGTTGCTTCGGTTTCAATGTCTTGGCTTTACAGATGGCAGGTACGGTGATTCATGACGCTTCACACAATGCCGCTCATCCCGATCGAGCAGTGAATGCAATTATGGGTCATGTGAGTGCTCTCATGCTAGGGTTTGCATTTCCAGTGTTTACTCGTGTACACATCCAGCATCATGCCAACGTTAACGATCCCGATAACGATCCTGATCATTTTGTATCTACGGGTGGTCCACTCTGGCTGATTGCTGCCAGATTTTTTTATCATGAGATCTATTTTTTCCAGCGTAGATTGTGGCGGAACTACGAGCTACTAGAATGGTTTCTCAGTAGGTTGGTAGTCGCATTAGTTATTTATTTTGCCTGTCAATATGGTTTTACCCAATATATTTTAAATTATTGGTTTTCACCCGCATTAGTAGTTGGGCTAGCATTAGGGCTATTTTTTGACTATCTGCCACATCGTCCATTCAAGGATCGCAATCGCTTGAAAAATGCCCGCGTTTATCCTGGTCCGATCCTCAATATACTGATCTTTGGCCAAAATTATCATCTAATCCATCACCTGTGGCCATCAATTCCTTGGTATAAGTACCAATCCGCTTACAGGGCAACCAAGCCATTATTAGAATCAAAGGGATGTCATCAATCTCTAGGATTATTACAGGGTAAAGATTTTCTCCATTTTGTCTATGACATATTTTTGGGGATTAGATTTCACCACAAATCCGATCCAGTGGATTCAGTAAATAGAGAACACTAAAGATCATGATCTTTGCACAGACGATGATATCTAGATTGTTTAGTTGGTCATCAACTACCATCTTTGAGATGGGAACAATATAATTAAGCACCAAAGTATCCAAATTGAGCGTGAGTTTGTCAAGCTGTAGCCAACAGCACCTTTTTGATGAACGCCGAGGATGTTTAATATTGTTCGACAGATAAGAATTTAGTAACAAATTTTACCAATAGCGATCGAGTCGCTGATTAAATTACTGAAGATCGATCGTATTTATTACATAATTCCTGTAAAATCTAATCAAAAATAAATAATCCCGAGCAATCTCTTGGAACTTGGAGGAAAAACCCATCAGTAGCATAACTACCACCCAAAATATGTTAGCAACAGAAGAGCCTGTCATTCACATCTGGGGTCAGAACCCATTGTCAGGGGAAGTAAAAATTAGTGGTGCCAAGAATTCCGCATTAGTTGTGATGGCTGGAGCACTACTGTGTTCAAGCGAATGTCGGCTCCAAAATATTCCGGGGCTGGTAGATGTCGATAAGATGTGCCAGATTATTGAAGCATTGGGAGTCAAGATCCAGCGCAATGGCGAAGTTATCGATTTTGATACGACGGACTTTAACTGCCATACACCACCGTTTGAACTGGTTTCTAAGTTGCGAGCAGCATTTTTCTCGATCGGTCCAATTTTGGCAAGGTTAGGTGTGGCCAAGGTACCATTACCTGGTGGTTGTTCGATCGGTGCTAGACCTGTAGAGCTACATGTGCGTGGACTACAAGCCATGGGTGCTCATGTCGAAATCGAGCATGGGATTGTCAATGCTTATGTAACTGGTTCGAGTAAACGCCTCCAAGGGGCGAAAATCTATCTAGACTACCCCAGTGTCGGTGCAACGGAAACATTGATGATGGCGGCGACGCTAGCTGATGGTGAGACAATTTTGGAGAATGCGGCAAAGGAACCAGAAGTTGTCGATTTGGCAAATTTCTGTATTTCGATGGGTGCCAAGATTACTGGCGCAGGCACAGATCGGATTACGATCGTTGGGGTCAAAGAACTACACTCAACAGATTATAGTATCATTCCCGATCGGGTCGAAGTGGCTACCTTTCTAGTTGCTGGTGCGATTACCAATTCGGAAATTAGCATGTTCCCAGTGATTCCTGATCATCTCACTGCGGCAATTGCTAAGTTAGAGCAAATTGGTGCCAAAGTAGTGATGGATGCACCCGATCGAATGCGGGTGATTCCGACTGGTATCCTCAGAGGAACAGATATTGAGACACTGCCTTACCCAGCTTTTCCGACAGATATGCAAGCGCAATTTATGGCAATGCTAGCTGTGAGCGATGGTAATAGTGTGATTACCGAAACCGTGTTTGAAAATCGGCTCCAACACGTCGCCGAACTCAAACGGATGGGTGCCAATATCAAAGTCAAAGGCAATCATGCGATCGTTGAGGGTGTCGCCAAACTCTCTGGTGCAACCGTGACAGCCACAGATCTCCGCGCTTCGGCAGCATTGGTACTCGCTGGTTTAGCCGCTCAGGGCAAAACAGTCATCCAAGGCTTGCATCACCTCGATCGGGGTTATGATAACCTTGAAGCAAAAATGCGAAATCTGGGAGCCAAAATCGAGCGTGTTCGAGTCAATGCTGATGGTGAAGTGATCCATCGCTACGCGGCTGAAACAGTTCGGGTGTAAATTAGTTGAAAGTTGAAAGTTGAAAGTGAATAGCTATCGGGTGGGTAGTTACCACCCGATAGGTTTAAGGTACTTCTATTCTGACACTTAATTTGTGCCATCCTACTTACATAGTGGCTGTGTTCCGACCTCAATCCTAAATAAATATGTATAGTAATAGGAGATTCAGACAACTTTGTGAAACAATCAAATGTTGCGCCTTTCCACTTATTTTATCTAGATAGATTATGCAATTAAGACTAGGGGATATCGTACCCAACTTCACACAAGCCACCACCGATGGTGAGATCGATTTTTTTGAATGGGCTGGAACTAGCTGGGTGGTTCTATTCTCCCATCCCAAAGATTTTACGCCAGTTTGTACGACAGAGCTTGGCGAAGTCGCTAAATTAAAACCAGAATTTGACAAGCGCAACGTTAAACCGATTGCCTTGAGTGTTGATGATGTAGAATCTCACAAGGGTTGGGTTGGTGATATTCTCGAAACTCAAGGTTCTGCACTAAATTATCCAATTATTGCCGATCCAGATAAAAAAGTATCCGATCTCTACGACATGATTCACCCCAATGCTAATGCAATGGTGACTGTTCGATCGGTATTTGTGATCGATCCTAGCAAAAAGTTGCGCCTGACGATTACTTACCCGCCAAGCACTGGACGCAACTTTGATGAGATCTTGCGGGTAATCGACTCCCTCCAACTCACCGATAACTATAGTGTTGCAACTCCAGCAAACTGGGTTGATGGTGGTGACTGCGTAGTCGTACCAACTATCTCTACTGCAGATGCTAAGGTGAAATTTCCCAAAGGAATTACCGAACTGAAGCCTTATCTGCGGATGACTCCTCAACCAAATAAGTAAGCAAAGACATATCCCCGACTTCTTGAAGAAGTCAGGGATATTGGAGTTTTAACCATTCTATCTAACTTGAGGATGTGTGATCCTGCGCGGACAACATCCTCTCAACCTAGCCTCTGGTGCCTTCGAGCATTAATTTAGAACGCTTGACTCCATCGGGAATCTCCACTGGATAGTCACCCGTAAAACAAGCTGAGCAGAAATTCTCAGGATTTTGATTGGTTGCAGATAGCATCCCTTCCCAGGATAAATATGCCAAGGTGTCTACCCCAATTTGCGCGGCAATCTCTGCCACAGATTTGGTTGCAGCAATTAATTGATCTTGAGTATCAGTATCAATGCCATAGAAGCAAGGATGAGTAACTGGTGGTGAAGAAATCCGCATGTGGACTTCAGTTGCTCCAGCATCCCGCAAAGCTTTGACTAGTTTACGGCTAGTAGTTCCACGCACGATCGAGTCATCAATTACAATCACCCGTTTCCCCTTCAAAACATCTTTGAGCGGGTTTAATTTCATCCGAATCCCTGCCTCTCGCATTTCTTGGGTGGGCTGAATAAATGTGCGCCCTACATAACGATTTTTGATCAAGCCTTCGGCATAAGGGATCCCCGATGCCTCTGAAAATCCAATTGCCGCAGGTATTCCTGAATCAGGTACGCCAATGACGATATCGGCATCATGTAATGATTCCTGTGCCAATTGCTTGCCCAATCGCATCCGGTAGCTATACAAGCTTTCTTCGTGTACCCAGCTATCAGGGCGGGCGAAATAAATCATCTCAAAGATGCACAGCTTCGGTGCCGTTTTCGGTGCCCAATCAATAGCTGTTACTCCTTCCGCCGTAATCCATAACAGTTCGCCGGGTTTGACATCTCGTTCGTAGTCGGCACCAATGATATCTAAAGCACAGGTTTCTGAAGCCACTACATAGTGGCTGACATGATCGGGCATGATCCCTAATACTAGTGGACGAATCCCATACGGATCGCGGATTGCCATAATTCCATCTGGAGTGGCGATCGTCAAACTAAATGCACCCACGCATCGCCGACACGCGCTGACAGTTGCATCAACCCAGCCTTTACCAGCATTGACTTCATCCCGAATGATCAAAGCGATCGCTTCTGAATCGATCGTCGTGGTTAGTTCGCAGCCCTTTGCTAATAAATACGCCTGAAGCTCCGCGGTATTGACAAGATTGCCATTATGTGCAAGAGCAAGTTTTCCTAGCCTAGTGTCCACGATTACTGGTTGAGCATTGCAACGACGGCTCGCTCCAGTCGTTGAATAGCGGGTATGTCCGATCGCCAGTTGCCCTGGTAATTTCTGTAAAATATCTGGATTAAAGACATGAGAGACTAGCCCCATATCCCGATGTTCGTATAGCTGCTGCCCATCAAAAGTGGCGATTCCCGCCGATTCTTGTCCCCGATGCTGCAGGGCATACAAACCAAAATACGTGAGCTTCGCCACCTCTTGCCCCGGAGCATAGATCCCAAACACCCCACAGGCTTCTTCAGGTTTATCAACAGCGTTGTCATCGTAGAGATCGAGGTGTAAATCGCAATCAGGAATCATGAACGGCTACAGTGGGGAAGGGTGGCTAAGTTATGGAAATGGTCGATGCTTTAATTAGGTATTTTCAAGGTAATTATTTACTCTATATAATATCTGACGATCGGCCGTTAGCTAAATCATAACGTACACCCATAGCCAAATATACATAGTAAATACTGTAGACAAAGATAAGTATCCTTAATCTCGTTTGGGTCAGTGTTACACTAACAAATCACAATTAAGTCGTGTATTTCAATATTTAAAGTGCTTACTTTGAATATTATTAAGCAATGCTTAACAATTCATTAACGATAACACGAATTTTGATAATCGGGAATAACAATATGGGCAGGCATCTGTTGTGATCGCTGAGCAGGTATCAAGCTAGAAATTAGGAAAACCGCTTGACAAAAAAATTGATATACATTGGGTTATACATACTTGCTGCACCGTACAGTTTATGGCATTATTAGCGTGCAGTTGGGTAAGGTTGTCATAATTTCTACTATCCACCATCCATAACTGCTAACTGTAATGTCAAATTCTCTCCATTGGTTGGACCTGAGTGAATATCTCGCCATCGCTGTCGCAGTAGTAGGGGCAATTGCCGCAGCCGCATCCTCGCAGTGGATTTATGCACTAGTGCCAATTCTGATTAGCCTGGTACTCAGCGCAATCAATCGATGGCGATTGACGAAAAACCTCCACATCCACGATCGATCTTTAGAACGCAAGCTCGATCGAGAACTTCAACAACAAGGTGAAGTGCTTCAGCAGGAAATCGCCCAAGCGCGGAGTTTTGCGACAGCTCTAGTCAAACAGACGATGGCTGTTCAGAAAAAATCCGAACCCGCTGTGTTAACTGCGGCCATTGGCACAGCTTTGCCGTTAGAGAATCGACAAGATGTGATTGCCTTAGCACAGAAATTCGACCTGCACCAGCAGCTAATGCAGTCGATGCAAGCTCATGTCACTGGGGTTGAAGGAAGTCTCAAAGATGTCATCGATCTACTGGAGAGTAACGCACTAACCGATCGAGTAGAGTATCTCGAATGCCATCTGATGCAGATGTCTCAGCAGTTAGGTCTCGGTTCAACCGAGTTGACTCAATCGACAGCTAGTAGCGTCTTTAGTTTCGGCGATGATGAACCAGAAATTGATATTACACCCTTGCTAGATATGATTTCTGAGGACTTGATGTCCAACAACTTGATGCCTGAAAATCTCATTTCTGGAGAATTGAGTGGCGATCTGTGGTCTAAACCGACCTGGAATCTGTGGCAGACAATTAGTGCTCACGACGATTGGGTGCGATGCCTGAGTTTCACTCCTGATGGTGGCAAGCTCGTAAGTGGCAGTTTTGATAAGACGATTAAATTGTGGCAACTAGAGACGGGCACTACAATTCATACCCTGGTAGATCACCTCAAAGGTGTATTTGCACTAGCGGTAAGTCCTGATGGCAAGCTACTAGCTAGTGGTAGTTGGGATGATACGATCAAATTGTGGAATTTAGCGACTGGTTCGCTCATTCAAAATTTGACCCAGCATCAAGCTTCAGTCAGATCTCTGGCAATTAGTCCTGACAGCAAAACTTTGGTCAGTGGTAGTTTTGACCAAACGATCGTGCTGTGGAGTCTGCCTGATGGTGCCGTGACCAAAACGATTCCCGCGCTCGAACCAGTTGCCGCAATCGCTTTGAGTACTGATGGTAAATTTTTGGTTAGTACTGGCGATGATGGAACTGTCAAGATCTGGTCGTTGAGTTCGGGGGCAATGATTGTCGAGTCGATCAATAATAAAAATTGTATTGGCTCCTTAGCGATCAGCCCTGATTCACGAACGATCGCCGCAGGTACAGTTAATGGCTATATCGTCTTGTGGCAACTAGGAAACATCGAAAATGGTCAACCACCGCAAATTGAGCTAGCTCAGACGATTAAAGCCCATGCTGGACAAATCAATGCTTGCGTCTTCAGCCCCGATGGTCAGTATTTGATTACGGGTAGTGTCGATGGTAAAGCGAAAGTATGGTACAGAGGAGAAGATCTCCGGTTCCGAGATCGAGCCAGAAGTATTCTCAAAGGCGATCCGGGTCGTTCGGTCATGTCTGTGGCGATCGATTCGGCAGGAAATACTGTCGCTATTGGTGGTGCTGATGGTACAATCCAACTTTGGCAACGGATTTAAAAGAGTTGGAAGTTCGTTACCAGTCAACACCAGCAGCTAATCCGGATGAAAATCACCAAAAATTGCGATCGTTGTTGCTGATCTATCGATATTAGGGAATAATCATACTGAAGAGACTACCTTTGAATTTTTAAAACAAGTTAATTGTCAACATTTTAAATTATGCGAATTCTAGTTACAGGTGGTGCTGGGTTTATTGGTTCTCATCTACTCGATCGACTGATGCAAGAGCAGCATGAAGTAATTTGCCTAGACAATTTTTATACTGGGACTAAACGTAACATCAGTAAATGGTTCGATCATCCCAATTTTGAGTGGATTCGTCATGATATTACTGAGCCAATTCGGTTAGAAGTAGACCAAATCTATCATCTAGCCTGTCCAGCATCTCCTGTTCACTATCAGTACAACCCGATTAAAACTACCAAGGTGAGTTTTCTCGGCACATCGAATATGCTCGGACTTGCAAAACGGGTTAAAGCCCGGTTTTTACTGGCTTCAACTTCTGAGGTTTATGGAGATCCAGATGTTCATCCTCAACCAGAAGAATATCATGGCAATGTCAATACAATTGGGATTAGATCCTGCTATGACGAAGGTAAACGTATCGCTGAAACTCTTAGCTTTGATTACCATCGCCAACACAATGTCGAAATTCGGGTCGCGAGAATTTTCAACACCTATGGACCGCGAATGTTGGAAAATGATGGTCGGGTAGTCAGTAATTTTATCGCTCAATCCTTAAAAGGAAATCCATTAACCGTCTATGGAGATGGTAGCCAAACTCGCAGCTTTTGCTATGTTACCGATCAAGTTGATGGCTTGATGAAATTGATGAATAGCGACCAAATTGGACCAATCAATATTGGTAATCCTGAAGAATATACGATTCTCCAACTTGCCGAAAAAATCCGAGATAGAATAAATCCCGGTCAAGAAATCAGCTTTAAGCCTCTACCCCAAGACGATCCTAAGCAGCGCAAGCCAGATATTACCAAGGCGAAAACCCGACTAAATTGGCAGCCTACTATTTCTTTGGAGACAGGATTAACTGAAACAATCGCTGAATTTAAACAGCGGCTATTGGTTGAGAAAGGCTGTTAATTATTGATTTCACAGTGCGGGTAAGATTGCAGAGCTGAGTTAGAACTGAATTATTGTTCATTTCTGCTCCCGCTCGATGCTCATTACCAACAGGCTACTTGAGATCGGCGGATTCAAATTACGCCAGCAAATTTAAATGTTTACTGAGTCAGTATAAAAGTGGGAGTGAATTTTAAGATGCGTGTTTGTACTATTGGTACTGGTTACGTTGGATTGGTGACAGGAGCTTGTCTAGCACATATTGGTCATGATGTGATTTGTGTAGATAATAATCCTGCGAAAGTGGAGTTGATGAAATCTGGACATTCACCCATCTATGAACCAGGGTTGTCAGAAATCATGAAAGCAGCGATGTCTAGCGGTCGATTGCAGTTTACAACCGATCTAGCCGTTGGCGTTGAGCATGGGGAAATTTTATTTATTGCCGTGGGTACTCCGCCATTACCCAATGGTTCTAGCGATACCCAATATGTAGAAGCAGTAGCTAAAGGGATCGGCCAACATCTCAATAGTGATTATAAAGTTATCGTCAATAAATCTACCGTCCCGATCGGCTCAGGCGACTGGGTGAAAATGCTGGTACTAGATGGTGTAGCTGAACGGAACAAACAGCCCAGTTTAGTTGGGGCTGGAGACAACCCTCAAACTAGTCGGCTGGCACCCCAATTTGATGTCGTTAGTAACCCAGAATTTTTGCGTGAGGGTTCAGCAATATATGATACGCTCAATCCCGATCGAATTGTTTTGGGTAGTAATAATCAGCAAGCGATCGATCTGATGCTCAAACTATATGCACCAATTATCGATCGGCAATATGCTGAAGATGCAACAGTAGCACCTGTCGCAGTGCTAAGCACAGACTTGGGTTCGGCAGAAATGATTAAGTATGCCGCAAATGCTTTCTTAGCCACAAAAATTAGTTTTATTAATGAGATTGCCAATATTTGCGAACGAGTAGGTGCTGATGTCACCCAGGTGTCGAAGGGCATCGGTTTAGACTCGCGGATTGGCAATAAGTTTTTGAATGCCGGAATTGGTTGGGGTGGATCTTGTTTCCCTAAAGACTTAGCCGCCCTGATTCATACCGGAGCAGATTATGGCTATGATGCTCAACTACTCAAAGCAGCGGTAAGCGTCAATCAACAGCAACGCGCGCTAGTGATTCAAAAGCTGCAAACCTCTTTGAAAATTCTCAAAGGCAAAACGATTGGTTTATTTGGTTTAACCTTCAAACCTGATACAGATGATTTGCGAGATGCACCCGCACTTGATATAATTCAAATATTGATCGAGCTTGGGGCTAAGGTTAAGGCATACGACCCAATTGTCTCGCCTCAATCATCAACACACCAATGCTTAGCCAATGTTGACTTAGTTGATAGTCCAACACTGTTAGCCGCTAATAGTGATGCTATCATTCTAATGACAGAGTGGTCAGAGTTCCAGCAGATAGATTATCAGCAATTGGCTAAGCTGATGCGTTCTCCGATCATGATCGATTGCCGAAACTTTCTGTCACCAGCAAAACTAACTGCAGCAGGATTTCAACACATTGGCATTGGTTGTTAATTAGTTGTAGATTGCCCAGTACAAAAGTTTTCACGTACTGGGTATCTTAAATGATGTTTGATTACTGACAGCTTATAAATCCTGCATACTTCTGGATAGTGCCACAAATAGATTTTTAATTTAGTCAACCGTGACACCTTGTAGATAATACGACCATTCGATCTGCATTACTTCAGCCATTTGGCGGTTCATTGCCCACTTGTTCTATAAATAGTCCTCCAACATGAAAGAGAGCTTTCCTGAGTTTACTAATCCTAGACTAATGCAGTCCCCAGAGTCAGTGAAAACTCGGCCAAGTGGCTTCTCAGAAGCACGGCAAGAAGAGGGAATTAGTTTAAACGCAATTCTAAGTGGCTTACGCAAATACTGGTATGCTTCTGTCTTCACCACGGCACTGCTGATGGGGGTAGTTGGCTATTTAACTTGGAAGCAAACCCGGATCTACAGATCTTCCGTGCAAATCGCGATCGAGCTAAAAAGTGGTACTAGTGTTGCCGATAAGTTAACTCATGGTGGTGACGGGAGTGGTGAACAATCTGAAGATCGACTGATTGCGATTGACACGATTACGCAATCATTAAAAAGTAAAAGCATGCTGGAGCAAGCAATTGCGACGATTCCCGATCCCAAATTGCGCCCATCCGTGATCCAGGTTTTGCGAGGATTAGCAATTCAATCGCGGCCTGACAGCAATATTTTAACTGTCAGCTACACTGCTGTTTCGCCTAGCGAAATTATGGCAGTGCTAAATGCCTTAAGTAAAGTTTACGTCGATTACAGTATCAAGACCAAAAAAGCTCGCACGAATAATTCGATCGAATTTATCGAGTCACAATTGCCCCCTTCGCGCAAACGATTAGCAACTTCAGCCGCACAGATTGAACAGTTTCGGATTAAATATCGATTTGTAGATCCAGCAACTTCGGCTACTGCCTTAGATGGTTATCGTCAAAGTATTGTTGCCAAGATCAACGAGGCGCGATCTACTTATTATCAAACCCAACAACAGTATGCGGAATTAAAGAAACAACTTAGTGCAGTCGGATTATCATCAAATGGTAATTTGAGCACGACAATGTTGACGCAGGATAGTGGCTACCAAGAATTATTCAAACAACTGAAAGAGCTGGAATTAAAATACAATCAGGAAAGCGTCCGCTTTAGCCCAGAAAATCCCCTGATTGTCAGCTTAAAGGAAAAACGTGATGCAGTATTAGTACTGCTGAGAGAGCGAGCGCAGCAGGTACTCAAACGACAAGTAGCAGATAGTGAACTGACTCAAGGTGGAATTGCTAATTTTGGCAACAATCTGGCTCAAAATTTGGCTAATCGACAAGCCGAAATTGAAACTAGCTTAGTCGCACAAACAGCTCAATCTCAAAGTTTAGAGGCTGTATACGCACAAGTTCAAACTCAAATTGCCCAATTGCCAGGACTCCAAAAGCAATATACCGAGTTGCAGCGGGAATATCAAATTGCTTCCCAGGAATTGACAGCATTCCTGCAAAAAGTCCAAGAGTTGAAAATTGTTAACGCCGAACAGGTTGTACCGTGGAAATTATTAGATCCACCAGAATTTCCCAATTTTCCAGTTTCACCTGATGTCCCCCGCCAAATGGCATTGGGTGCGATTGGTAGTTTGTTAGCTGGTGTCTTGGTGTCAGTTGGCTTGAATAAACTTGATAATCGAGTTGACAATCCAGATAGTGTTAAAGCTATGACCGGAATGCCGATTTTGTCGCTAATTCCCAAGGTGGAAGACTTAGATCAATCTTCGTCGATGCGCGGTGGCACTTTTCTCCAAACAGCTAAAGGTAAGAGCAAAGATTATTCTTACTGGAGCTTTATTGAGTCAATCAGAACTCTCGCTTTGGGTATTGGGCTAACAGCCGTTGGGGCAGCCTCTCCCTTGGAGAATCGAGAGGATAAGCGAGCTGGTAAAATCATCGCGATGACTTCATCATTACCGAAGGAAGGAAAATCAACTATTACCTTTCATACTAGCAATACACTAGCTGAATTAGGTTATCGTGTTTTATTAGTTGATGCCGATTTACACAAATCTAGTATTGCTAAACTCTGCGCTAATTCACCATTGTTTAAACGAGAAGATTGTGATGATGCAAATGGATTAAGCGATGCTATCGTAGGCAGTTATGAATGGAAAGATTTGATTAAAATAAGTCCCGAATCTAAATTACATGTACTGTTTTCTGGAAAACAAACAGTTAGTTCGATCGTTTTATTCAATTCACCCCGATTGCTGAAACTGATGAATGAATGGCGGGAAGAATATGATTATGTGATTTTTGATACGCCACCAATCGTTGGGGTAAGCGACACACGTCTGCTATCAAGTTTGGTTGACGGATTAATATATATTGTTAGTCTGAATGTTGCTCAGAAACAGATCATCGATCGAGGTATTGATATTATTTCCTTACTTAAAACTCCAGTATTAGGTTTGGCAATCAACCGAGTTGAAAATCATCATTCTGGATATAATAATTTTTACCAATATTATCAATCCTCTCATGAATTATACGAAGATCCTGCCAAGCCAAAGGCTCTGAATCCTGAACAACAAGGGGTCGAAGTTTAACTAAATTAGCTGATAGTTGATGATAGTAATGTATCAATCTCAGCATTGTGATGGAAGAAAGAAAACAAATGTTTGAAGATAATTCTTCCATCTTTATCCACAATGAACTGAGCTGGAAGAGGTGCCCCTAGAGCTTGTCCAACATGGTAGCGACGAAACCTTGCACAACTAGGATCGCTCAATAAGGGCATTTTTAAATCCAAGTCACGCACTACGTTTTTACTCTGTTGTGCGTCAGTACTACTAATCATGAGTACCTCTACTCCTCGATCGACAAATTCTGCATAGCGTTCGTTTATTTCCTGAATATGTGGATAGCAAAATGGGCAATATTGCTGTTCGGTAAAAATGCGGGTAAAATCCAAAATTACAGGTTGAATGCCGCGATAGTCGGATAGTTTAATCTGTCTATCATTGCGAATATCATGAATCTGAATTTCTGGCGCGATCGATCCCAACTCTAATTCATTCTCCGCCGGAATCGGCAACAAGTTCTGAAAGAACCGCCGATTTATTAACCCTTTAAACTTATTAGTATTAGCGTAAGCCATAATTATTTCCTGTATCAGAGATTTTGTTGACAGGGAGATGCTGCAAAATAATTTACTAAATTGTAAGGTGTACTATTGTTCTGCTGTCACAGGGGTTACGCCAACGAGAAGCGTAACATACCAGCCTCTCTAGTTGGGTTGGGCGGGTTTGTACAAACATTTTTAGTGATAGCGAAATTTTCTAGTATAAACCCGCCCCTACGAATCCTACCTATTTACTTTCAACTTTCAACTACCAACTGGCTTAATTGTTTTCCCCCCTGGTTGCCAATCTACCGGACAAACTTGATCAGGATGGGCTTGAACGTGTTGAATTGCTTGCAGCACGCGCAGGGTTTCATCGACACTGCGACCAAATGATAGATTATTGATAGTAGCGTATTGAATGATACCAGATCGATCGATGATAAACAAACCGCGTAGTGCAGCACCTAAATCTGGATCTAAAACATTATAAGCCATACTAATCTCTTTTTTGAGATCGGAAATTAAGGGATAATTAATATCACCTAAACCACCCATTTTGCGATCGGTTTCAATCCAGGCTAAGTGAGCAAATTCACTATCAACAGATATTGCCAAGATTTCAGTATTGAGAGCTGCAAATTCTGCATAGCGATCGCTAAAAGCAATAATTTCAGTAGGGCAAACAAAGGTAAAATCTAGCGGATAGAAAAATAGCACCACATATTTGCGGCATCTAGACAATTGAATCTTCTGAAACTGGCGATCGACAACCGCAGTCGCCGTAAAATCTGGGGCAATTTGGCCGACTCTCAGGCAGCCTTCAGGGTAATTGTTCATACAGTTAATTTGGAGATATTTTAGATGGTTAAAATAAAAATTGAAGATTGTTTACAATCTGTGATAGACAGCTATTGATAGATTTTGATAAGTTATCTAGACTTAGATGTTGACTCTACAACAAAAATGTTAGCCTGGAAAATGTCGCTAAGAACTGAGTCTCTTCAGGGACATCATCTGTGGACACAATTAATTATTACAAAATTCAGAATTGTCAGTTAGCATGGGTCTTTTAACACATCTATCATTATTGATTACAGACCTCGACCATACTCTAGTTGGCAATGATGAAGCACTCGATCGACTCAATCAGGTGCTCGATCGATATCGTCAGACTTGGGGCACTAAAATAGTTTACGCTACAGGTCGATCGAAAGAGTCTTATCAAGATTTGGTCACAACTCAACGGCTACTCGCTCCCGACGCACTAATTGCGGCGGTGGGTACCGAAATTTATCTAGGCGCGGCTGAGACTCTAGATCCAGAGTGGGTAAATAAATTAAGCATCAATTGGCACCGTGAAAAAGTTGTGACTATCGCTAGCAGATTCGCTGATTTAGAATCTCAACCTCAATCCGAACAACGTCCTTTTAAAGTTAGCTATTATCTCTCTCCGAGTGTGGTTGCCGCCGTCGTGCCGCAGTTACAGGAATTGTTATCTCAGCAAGGATTGGATGTTGAAATTATTTATAGTGGAAATAAGGATTTAGACATTCTCCCACGCGGTGGGGATAAAGGTACCGCAGTCCAATTTTTGCGAAATCGATGGCAGATCGATTCGATTCAGACAGTGGTGTGTGGGGATTCTGGTAATGATATTTCCCTCTTTAAATATGGAATCGAACGCGGCATCATTGTTGGAAATGCCCAATCTGAGTTACGGTTATGGCACGAACTTCATCCTGTTAACTATCATTACCTGGCTGTTGCCGATTACGCCGCAGGTATTCTAGAGGGACTAAAATATTTTCGATTTGCAGAGTAGTTTGATCAGGGTATCTACACAGATGATTGTGCAAGAGTGCCCTTGATGGGTACCCTCAGCAAGATTGTGACAGTAATAATAAAAATGTACCCAAATTAAGTATTCGCTGCTCAGCATGTAGAGTTTTATCAAGGTCCCGATCGCGCTACTGGATTTGAATGTAATCGTAGTAAACAGATGCGTTGTAATCGATAGGGCTATTAAATCTAGACTAAATACATCCCCAATTGTGCTTCACACAAGATCGACTCCTTGACAAAATGACAAATATACCTGAAGTTGGCTGAGTAGTAGCTACTATAGAATAGAACTCACCCCACCCCGATTTTCCCAATCCCTCCCGACGACCTCAAAACGCCACTATGTCAACTCTCGTCATCGTCGAATCCCCCACTAAAGCCCGTACCATTAGTAAGTTTTTGCCATCTAGTTATATCGTCAAAGCTTCGATGGGACACGTCCGCGATTTGCCACCTTCAGCAGAAGAAATTCCCGCTGAATATAAAGCGGAAAAGTGGGCAAACCTGGGCATCAATGTCGAAGCTGGATTCGCGCCGCTGTATATTATCCCCAAAGATAAGAAGAAGATCGTTCAGGAATTGAAAGCCGCGCTCAAAGGTTGCCAGGAGTTGATTCTAGCGACGGACGAAGATCGCGAGGGTGAAAGTATCAGTTGGCACCTCTTGCAGCTCCTCAATCCCAAGGTACCAACGAAACGGATGGTATTCCACGAGATTACCAAGGAAGCAATTCAGAAGGCATTGAAAAATTGCCGTGAGATTGACGAACAAATCGTTCACGCTCAGGAAACGCGGCGAATTCTCGATCGATTGGTAGGTTATACGCTCTCACCCTTACTCTGGCGCAAAATTGCGGGGGGCTTGTCGGCTGGGCGGGTACAGTCGGTAGCTGTCAGATTATTGGTCATGAAAGAACGCCAACGGCGGGCGTTTAAGTCGGCTCAATATTGGGATCTGAAGGCATTATTGGCGCACAATAAGACCGAATTTGATTCAAGACTGGTAACAGTCGATGGGGCAAAAATTGCCACGGGTGCAGATTTCGATCCGAATACTGGAAATCTGTTAGCGGGTAAAAAAGTTAAAGTTCTCAATGGGGTAGAAGCCCAAGCTTTAGTCGAAAATCTCCAGGGTAAAACCTGGACAGTGACAGGATTGGAAGAAAAACCCGTTACGCGCAAACCCGCCCCACCATTTACCACTTCCACTCTCCAACAAGAAGCTAACCGCAAACTGCGCCTCTCGGCACGGGAAACCATGCGCGTCGCTCAAAGCTTGTACGAGCAAGGCTATATCACCTACATGCGGACGGATTCAGTGCATCTCTCCGAACAAGCGATCGAAGCAGCTCGATCGTGCGTACTAGAAAAATATGGGCAAGAATATCTCAGCCCCAAACCGCGTCAATATACTACTAAAGCTAAAGGTGCTCAAGAAGCCCACGAAGCAATTCGCCCTGCTGGGAGCAGCTTCCGCACGCCCAAAGAAACCGGATTAGCCGCAAAAGAGTTACAACTTTACGATCTAGTATGGAAACGGACAGTCGCCAGTCAGATGGCTGATGCTCGTCAAACCCAACTCAGCGTCGATTTACAGGTAGAGAATGCTGGATTTAGGTCTTCCGGTAAGCGGATTGATTTCCCAGGCTACCTGAGGGCGTATGTCGAAGGCTCAGACGATCCTAATGCAGCGATCGAAGACCAAGAAATCATTCTCCCCGCATTAGTCAAGGGCGATCAACCTCATTGCCAAAAGCTCAACGCGATCGACCACGAAACCCAGCCCCCCGCCCGTTATACCGAAGCATCTCTAGTCAAGATGCTCGAAAGTGAAGGGATCGGTCGTCCGAGTACTTATGCGAGTATTATTGGGACGATTATCGATCGCGGCTACGCCCAACTCCAGAGCAACGCCCTAGTGCCCAGTTTTACGGCTTTTGCCGTCACAGCCCTACTCGAAAAGCACTTCCAAGATCTCGTCGATCCGAGTTTCACCGCCCGGATGGAACAAACACTCGATGATATCTCGACGGGAACGACTCAATGGCTGCCCTATTTAGAGAAATTCTACTTAGGTGAAAAGGGGTTAGAAAATCAAGTCAAACTCGGTTTTACAGATATTGATGCCACATTAGCACGGACGATCGATCTAGATAATCTCGATGTAAAAATCCGCATCGGTAAATTTGGCGCATTCATCGAAACCGAAGCTGGTAACGCCTCCATTCCCAAAGATCTCACCCCCGCCGACTTAGCCCCAGAAACGATCGAAATGTTGCTCAAACAAAAGAGCAGCACCCCCGATACTCTCGGCAATCACCCCGAAACTGGCGAACCAATCTATCCCAAACTAGGTCCCTTTGGGCCATATGTCCAACTTGGTGACAAAGTAGAAGATAGCAAGAAAAAACCCAAGCAATCTTCCTTGCCCAAAGGGATGAAACTCGAAGATGTCACCCTCGAAATCGCCGTAGAACTCCTCAAACTCCCCCGTAGTCTAGGTGTTCACCCCGAAACAGGTGGCAAACTCCAAACCAACCTCGGTAGATTTGGCCCGTATATCCTGTACGATCGCGGTAAAGAAGGCAAAGAGTATCGATCGATCAAAGCCCCCGATGATGTCCTCACCGTCACATTAGAGCGTGCTGTGGCGATCCTCGCCGAACCCAAAGCTACCCGTGGCGGTAAGAAAGAACCCTTACGCACGATCGGCAATCATCCCGATGATAATGAGCCGGTAGCGATCTATGCTGGCCCTTATGGTAAATACATCAAGCATGGCAAAATCAATGCTGGAATCCCTGAAGGCGAGACAGTCGAAGGAATTAGCCTTGAAACCGCGCTCAGTTTGTTAGTGGCTAAGGGTGGAGCCGCGAAGAAAACTACTACCAAGCAGAAGACTACAACTACGAAGAAAACCACCGCGACTAAAGCAACAGCCACTACTACTAAAGCGAAAACTACCGCAGCGAAGAAAACCACTACGGCTAAAAAAACTACTACTAAATCTAAAACTAGTTAGCCTAGCTCGATCGCCCGTTGTGACACAAAGCCAAAGTACGCCAGCGAGATCCGAATCTGGTGCGATCGAGATCCGACTCGCCATATTCTGGTAAAATTTTGATGGTTTCTATCAGTGGCATCAATGGCTTCAACTCGCGCACGCATCGCACTTGACGCAATGGGTGGGGATGATGCACCTGCCGCTATAGTAGCGGGTGCGATCCAAGCCCAAACAGAATTAACAGACGTAGACGTATTGTTGGTAGGCGATCCTGAGCAAATTCAGGCTTGTCTGAACCAGCATCCCAATGCTCCCAAGCTGGAGATCGTGCCAGCAGAAGGAACGATCGAAATGCATGAAGAACCCCTAGGTGCATTGCGGCGCAAACCCAAGGCTTCGATCAATGTTGCGATGCAGCTTGTCAAGGAGGGTAAAGCCGATGCAGTAGTTTCGGCGGGACATTCTGGCGCAGCAATGGCAGCAGCATTACTCAGATTAGGACGGTTGCGAGGGATCGATCGTCCGGCAATTGCGGCAGTATTTCCGACTAATCGCGCGGATAAATCGGTATTAATTCTAGATGTCGGCGCGAATGTCGATTGTCGCCCCAAGTATCTCGAACAGTTTGCGGTGATGGGTGCTGTCTATAGTCAATATGTGTTGGGTGTGGCAGTACCTAAAGTTGGCTTGCTCAATATCGGCGAAGAAGAGTCCAAGGGTAATGAAGTTGCCGTTAAGGCGCATGAGATCTTGCAACAGAATCAGCATCTTAATTTTGTTGGCAATGCTGAAGGACGCGATGTCCTGTCTGGTAATTTTGATGTAATTGTCTGCGATGGTTTTGTGGGTAATATCTTGCTCAAGTTTGCTGAAGCAGTCGGTAATATTGTGGTGCAGATGCTCAAGGAAGAGCTACCACGCGGAATAAATGGCAAAGTAGGTACAGCCCTGCTCAAACCAAATCTCCAACGACTAAAGAAGAGAATCGATGCCGCCGAACATGGTGGTGGTTTACTATTAGGAGTAGATGGGGTTTGCATTATCAGTCATGGTAGTTCGGATGCGTTCTCGATCGCCAATGCCATTCGATCGGCTAAAAGTGCTGTAGATAAAAACGTGATCGAGCAAATTAAGTCTTCGACTCGCGATAAGTCACCTAAAGAGGAGCCTGTTGCTAGTGACTAAATGTTGATAATCATAGTCTTGTTCCTATACATATCTATGGTTACTGCCACAATCTTTGGGTACCCATAAGCGGCGTTTTTATTCGGGGGTTCCCCCTGAATAAAAAAACGACAAGACAGGGGCACCCCTACACAATTAGCCTGTAGGGGTGCCCTTTATGGGTACCCTCCATAGCCTCCGCTACCTCACTATTCCATCACCTATCCCCAACTCTAAATGCCATCAAATCACTCACGAATGGGAGTCACTTTTATCGGATGCGGTGCGGCTGCCCCAGAGACTGTCGTTCTCAATGAGGCACTGGCACAAGTGGTAGATACCTCCGATGAGTGGATTGCTAGCCGCACAGGGATTCGTCAACGGCACATTAGCAACGATCGAGAGTCATTGGCTGGGTTTGCGACTCAAGCGGCACAGCAGGCTCTAGACATGGCTGGAGTTGTTGCGACAGATGTCGATATGATAATTTTGGCGACTTCTTCTGCGGAAGACTTATTTGGAACTGCTTGTCAGATTCAGGCACAGTTGGGGGCGACTAAGGCGGTAGCTTTTGATTTGACTGCGGCTTGTTCGGGATTTGTATTTGGAGTGGTGACTGCGGCGCAATACCTAAGATCGGGTGTCTATCGGAATATTCTAGTAATTGGAGCCGATTTATTATCGCGGTGGGTAAATTGGAGCGATCGAAATACTTGTGTATTATTTGGTGACGGTGCAGGTGCTGTACTCATGCAAGGTACAGAAGATGTCGATCAATTATTAGGCTTTGAAATTCGCAGCGATGGCTCTCAAAATTGTTGTCTGAATCTCGCTTTTCAACCTGAATTGAGTGAATTAATTCCTGGGGTGATCCTGACTCAAGGTAAGTATCAATACGTGACGATGAATGGTAAGGAAGTCTATCGTTTTGCGATCAATCGCGTACCAGAAGCGATCGATAAAGTCATTCATCAAGCTAATCTTACCAGCGATCATATTGATTGGTTAATTTTACACCAAGCCAATCAAAGAATTATGGATGCTGTCGCCGAACGTCTACACATTTCGGCGGAGAAAGTAGTTAGTAATGTGGCTAAGTATGGAAATACTTCAGCGGCTTCAATTCCGATCGCACTCAATGAATCTGTGAGATCTGGTAAAATCCAAGCTGGTGATACGATTGCTACTTCTGGTTTTGGTGCAGGTTTAAGTTGGGGTGCTGCAATATTTAAATGGGGGTAGTTAAGTTAAAAGTTGAAAGCGACTGGCTGAATTGTGTGATTCATCACTTGTTCAACCAAATTTTAGGATTTACAACCTAAAGCCTAACACCTAATACCTAATACCTAAACTATGGAAGTTGATTTTCAGCAGATTGAAGCGCGGAAGCAGATATTAGAAACTACGCGAATCGAACTTAAAACTCACTTTGTTGGTATCGATGAAACGATCGACGATTTGCTCAACTATATTCAGATTTGGTATTTGATGCCAGAGATTTTGAGCCGTCCAATCATCGTCAATTTGTGGGGGATGACAGGAGTAGGTAAAACCGATCTGGTTCGGCGACTGGTTAAATGTCTCAATTTTCAGGATCGGTTTGTTGAAATCGAACTTAGCCACACAGAGGGAGGTTCTTGGGATAGTTCGGTAGGATCTGCGCTAAGTCGAAATAGTATTAGCGATGGCAAACCAGCAATAGTTTTGTTCGATGAAATTCAACGTTTTAATACGATTAATCCTGATGGTAGTCCAGTTCAATCCTCGAAGTTTACTGACTTCTGGGAACTGTTGAGTGATGGTAAATTATCTAAACGAGTAAAAGATGATTTAGATTATTATATTCAGGACTATTTATATCAACAGAAAAATATCAAGAAGCGCAAGGAGCGTGGCGAAGATGATGTAGATGAAAATCCGACGATGGGTTTTTACGAAGCGCAGAATCTCAAGACAATGCTGCAATTAGATGGCGAGATATCGGATATCGCTGATATGTCGCAGATGCAAATGATTGAACAGATTCGTCAAGCTAAACAGAAGAAAAAAGTTTACGAACCGATCGATCATTCCAAGACGTTACTAATTATTAGTGGTAATCTGGATGAAGCTTTTGCAATGGCAACTCAAATTGCTGAATCGGATGTCGATGCAGATATCTTTCATGCATTCACCAAGAAGATTACGATGGTGGATATCAAAAATGCCCTCAGTAAAAGTTTCCGTCCCGAACAAGTTGCCAGATTTGGAAATATTCACCTCATTTATGCTAGTCTAAAAAAATGTGATTTTGAAAAATTAATCGCACATGAGATCGATCGAGTTATTACCACGACTAAAGCTAAATTTGACGTGAATGTTAAGATCGATCAATCAATCCACGAATTAGTCTACCGCAATGGAGTATTTCCAGTTCAAGGGGTCCGTCCAGTATTTTCTAGTTTGATTGATATTCTCGAAACTAATCTATCGAAGTTTTTATTCACAGCACTATTACGCAGCGAGAAGTATATCGATATTGCCTATAATTTTGGTAAGTCCCAAATCACTGCTCAAATTGGATATCAATTAGAAGAAATTCTCTTTGTCGGACGAATTGATAAAATTCGCGAGAGTAATTTAGAAGCGACAATCGCTAATATTAGCGTACATGAATCCGGCCATGCAGTGGCTTACATGGTGTTATTCGGGCTAGCACCATTGCAACTAAAATCCAAGTTAGCTAGTAGTTATGCTGGTGGGTTTACTTTTCCACACCAGATTTATGAAACCAAGGAGAACTTAATTCGCCAAGTCAAAATTTATCTCGCAGGTGGACTTGCCGAAGAGATTATTTTTGGAGATAAATTAGCATCAGTTGGACGAATTCACGATCGAGAACAAGCTACTAAAATCACAATTGATTATATTCGCCGCTATGGTTTCGATGATGAATTTCAAGCCAACTATACCCTCGAATATGGGCATAGCATGGAGATGAAAACTACAGACATCGACATCGAAAAAATGATTACTCGACTGGTATCGGAAACCAGAGAATTATTATCTTCCCACAAGTCACTACTACAAGAACTATCCGTGCGATTAGCTGCAACTGGTAATTTAGCAGCGGCAGAAGTTGCCGCGATCGGGATAAAATATGGTATACCAGCAATAGTTGAAACTGAAGGCTTCCTGAAAATTCCAGAATACGA
Source organism: Chamaesiphon sp. GL140_3_metabinner_129_sub (assembly GCA_025358725.1). Taxonomy (GTDB): domain Bacteria; phylum Cyanobacteriota; class Cyanobacteriia; order Cyanobacteriales; family Chamaesiphonaceae; genus Chamaesiphon. The sequence continues at coordinate 3,967 of JANYIT010000133.1, read as the reverse complement.
TCAATTTTTGCCAAAATCAGATTCAAACGTAAAACTTTAATCAAATTGGGAGTTTAATTCTCATCTCCCAACTCCTAACTCCCAACTAATTATGAAAACTGCATGGGTATTTCCCGGACAAGGCTCACAAATCCTCGGTATGGGAGTAGATTTATTAGCAATCGATTCAGCAAAAACGACATTCGATCGATCCGCTGAAATTCTCGGTTGGTCAGTAGTTGATATCTGCCAAAATGATGAAGTAAAATTGGCAAATACTCAATATACGCAACCCTGTTTATATGTGATTGAATGTATTTTAGTAGACCAACTCAAATTCAAAGGATTGAATCCTCATGCCGTCGCTGGACATAGTTTGGGTGAATTTGTCGCTCTTTATGCTGCTAATGTATTCGACTTTGAGACAGGATTGCAACTAGTCAAGCGTCGTGCCGAGTTGATGGCTCTAGCCTCAGAAGGTGGTATGACAGCATTATTAGGTTTCGATCGAGCGCAATTAGAAGCTGTGATCGCCGATACTGAAGGTGTCGTCTTGGCCAATGACAATAGTGCCGTGCAAGCTGTTATTTCGGGAACTGCAGAAGGGATCGCGGCTGTATTGGCAAAAATTAAGCTTAAACGGGCAATTCCGCTGAAAGTCTCTGGTGCATTCCATTCACCCATGATGGCGACAGCCGCCACCGAGTTTGGGAAGTTATTGGCTCCTGTCACGTTCCACGATGCTCAAATCCCCGTCTTATCAAATGTTTCCCCAATCGCTGCTACTGATGGGGGTGAATTAAAAGAACGTCTCGACAGACAAATTACCGGTTCGGTGCGGTGGCGCGAAATATCACTCCAGTTGCCCGAATTAGGCATTCAACGGTCGATCGAGGTCGGTCCTGGTAAAGTGCTGGGTGGATTGATTAAACGTACCTGTGAGGGCATTTTAACGGCGCAAGTGGGGACTCGATCGGAGTTGGACGCAATAGCGTAGATTTACCCCACCGCCTGCGGCACCTCCCCTTAGAAAGGGGGAGGTTTAGTAACGCGCCAACGTCTCTATACTTTCAAACAAACGTTAGCAAATCCGCGCCGTAATTGAAATTGTCGATCGACCCAAGATTGACGAATCCGGTTGCTGATTGACGGGATTGTCGATGCTAGACGACTTACTCCATGTCGAATCAATGGATAATTTCGGAGTAGTTCAGCTTGGGCTATTTCTGCTCTTTGGAGCTTTTGAATCTGAATAATTTCTGGTTCTCGCTCCGCTTGAATTTGCGGGAGTAATGCATCGATTTCTGCGAGACTAGAATTTTTTTGCAATGCTGGGGCTAAATAATTGGTAGCAATTATAGCATCCCGTAATGCCATATTGATACCTTGAGCGCGAATTGGTGACATCGGATGTGCCGCGTCGCCCAAGAGTAATAACCCCGGCGCATACCATTGTGGGCAACGTCCAACGGTAACTGATAATAAAACTGGTCGCTCAATTGAGTCTGATTGAGACCGAATATGTGCCGCTAACCAATCAGGTGAAGCTGCTGCAATCCTTTCCACCCAATCGATCTGCTGCCAACTATTCGCAGAATTTCCATGCAGTGACCATCCAATCTGAAGATTGCCTTCCGAGCTGCGGAATAAACCAAAGGCATCGTCACCACACACGATCGAGTAAAACACATTCTCTGCTTCAAATCGGGGACTGCTTGCCAGTTTAAACCAGAGAATATTAAAACTGGTCGCTTCTTCCTGGAGCGATAAATTTGCCTTCTGACGCACGATCGAATTTCGTCCATCTGCCCCAATTACCAGATCTGCGGCGATTTCACGATGATCGCCCAGGGTTACGCCTGCTATTCGCCCATCTTGCCATAATAAATCTTTTACAGCAGAGCCTTGGATAAATTCAAAGCTAGGACAATCATTCGCCTTCGCCAAAACCTGCTCTAGCAAAGCAGGCTGGGAGATCAACGTACAAGCTTTTCCACCAGTCTCTAGCGGCTCATCAACTCGAAAAATGGGGCGACGCTCAATGATAAACTCCCAAGCATCGAGAGCGCAATGAGGAATACCTGCGACTAGATCTGCTAAACCCATTTGGAAAATTGCATCTAAACCACTAGGCATCAACGCCTCACCCCGAAAAGTCCGTCGAAAGCTACGGGAAGCTTCAATCAACTTAACCGCAATACCTCGCTGTGCCAGCAACATCGCCAGAGTCAAACCCGTAGGTCCCGCACCAATAATCACCACCTGGTTCATCTGTTGTGACAAACAATAATGTTCGCCTGATAAAATATACTTAGTTACTCAAATTCTATCCATGATCTAAAAACTATGACCTTTAAAGAACTATTAATTCAAGAGTTAGATAACGTACCCGATCCACTAATTGGTGAAGTCTTGGATTTTCTCCAGTTTCTCAAAGCCAAACAAGAAGAAGAACATGAAGATCTGCAAGATGCTCGTGTTGCAATAGCAACTGTCAGAACGGAAGGCACTGTAGCTTGGAACGATCTGAAATCAGAAATCAACCTATGACCTAATCAAGATTGATCGCGAGTGCTAATTGATAAACATATCGGCGCGATTGAGAGATTTGTTCGGCGACAATTCGACTGGCTTGAGAACGCGATGTCCCATTGATCATCAATTCAATTAAGGCTCGATCGATTGCTTCATCTGAGAGGGTAGGATGGCTGACAGGGGCACCAGCTAGGACGAGTACATATTCCCCTTGCGGTTCGGTTTGGATATAGTGTTCGATCGATTCACCGACATTTCCCCGCCAAAATTCTTCATGTAACTTGGTTAATTCTCTCCCGATCACAATCTGTCGCTCCGCTCCAAATGTCGTCGCAAAATCTGCTAAAGTCTGACGCAAACGGTGGGGAGATTCATAAAAAACGAGGGTACGAGCATCACCCGAAACAGATTCTAATCGGTCTTTACGTTCCTGTCCTTTGGCTGGTAAAAAGCCTTCAAATGCAAACCTGTCGCTCGGTAATCCCGACGTACTTACAGCGGTAATTACGGCTGTTACGCCCGGAATCGGAATCACCCGAATTCCAGCAGCGACACAAGCTGAGACAATCAGATAACCAGGATCGGAAATTCCAGGCATCCCCGCATCGGTGACAAGTGCGATCGATTTACCTGATTCTAATTGACTAATTAGTTCGGGAATTCGTTGTTGTTCGTTATGCTGGTGATAGCTAATTTGGGGTGTCTTAATCTGAAAATGATGGAGTAATTTACCAGTATGGCGGGTATCTTCGGCCGCGATTGTATCGACATCTTGCAATACCTGAATTCCCCGCATTGTCATATCACCCAAGTTACCGATCGGCGTACCAACTAGATATAGAGTTTTACCAGTGACTTCATTCGACATGTGTTTATGGGTAGGAATAGGATGTCAGCGGGGTGTCTCAAAACTAGTTATCCAACGAGCGATCGAGTCAGTATTCACCGAGTACGATCTAGATCTTGCCACAATTGCGGGGATTGCGACACTCGATCGCAAGGCAAATGAGCTAGGATTGGTCAAATATTGTCGCGATTCAGGTTGGTTTTTAAAAATTTACAGCCCAGAACGGCTGAATTCCGTTACCGTAGATCGATCTTCTCAATTGGTATCAGGATTAGTTGGGACTGCTAGTGTCGCCGAAGCAGCGGCTCTATGTGCGGCACAGACCGATATGCTATTAGTACCCAAGCAAAAGTTTCGGCTCAATCCTGAATCTGGATTTGTGACAGTGGCGATTACCGACAGTCGGCTACGCCAACGCCCAGATCGATCGGTAGAATGTGGATGATTGAATGGAAACGATCAGTTTATAGAACCCATTTGGGATCTTTTTAGAAGGAGCTAAAATGAGAAATAAATGGTGTATGCAAGCAGCTTGACAGACAGAGAGTGGGAAATCATCGAACCATTGGGTAATGTTCTGAATCTGTGGAAAGAAGTATCAGAGAA
>JANYIT010000127.1 GCA_025358725.1 Chamaesiphon sp. GL140_3_metabinner_129_sub | reverse complement strand
CCTTCTCCTGAGTATCCGTGTCTGACGACATCGCTACTTTGACAAGCTGGGCACAGAACAGGTTCTAATACCATTTTTCTTTCTCTCTGCTATATCTTGCTTCTCTGATACTTCTTTCCACAGATTCAGAACATTACCCTAATGCTGTTGCCGCAAAGATTCGCACACTCTTGTCTTGATTTTTTAACGATGGCAATAGTGAATTAACTACCGCTGGATTGGTGTGCCCTAATCTCACAAACAATTTTGTTGCATAGAATCGTGCTGATGGTTCTTCACCATCATCATTGATAAAAAACAGCAGGTAATTTATCAGATCTGGACTTGCATCACCTAACTTCACCAATGTCTCTGCTGCGCGAAGGTTCCGAGGTTGTTTGTCTCCTATCAAGGAAAGCAAATAATTTATTAGATCTGGACTAGTATGACCTAAATTTACCAATGCCTCTGCCGCAACATAGCAAACACGAGAGTCTGTATCGCATAGCAAGGACAACAAATTAGTCATAATCTCTTGACTAGCACCTCTTAACTCACCCAAAGCTTCTGCCGCACCAGCGCGCACATGCGATTCTTCATCGTGGAGAAACAATAGCAATCTACTAACTACATCCGCACTAGTATTCCCTAACTTACCCAATGCGGCTGAGATACCAGAATGTACCAAAGATTCTCGATTGCGTAATAAGGAGAATAAGCTATTTACCACTTCTGGACTTGTATTGCCTAACTCACCCAATGCTGCCGCAGCAAAATAACATACAACCGATTCTTTTTCACTTAACCATGACAATAAGGTCTCGATCTCATTTTCCCCCTTGAGAAAAGAAGCCTGAAATCCTATCATTCTGAGCCTATCTATTCGATCTTCCTGTACTTGTAACTTCTCCCATACATCCATTTCTACAGTTGTTTCGCTAAAGCAACTCAGAATCTTACCTACTTCACCCCTAATTTTTCTGCCAATCCGATTTGAGTCTCCAGTTTCTAAACCAACCAACCGATCAAGTATTCCACCCACCCAATCCGCCGCCACCACTGATAATTCCGGTGGATCTTCCGTCAGACACCAACCTGCAAACAGCAAATCTCGGTGTAGCCACTGATCGTATTCACTCTCAGCAGCCAAAACAGCCCGAATAGCTTTCTCTGCCTTCTTCCCCTTCAGCTTCGACACCAGCAACAACAACACCTCTCGCCAATGTTGATCGTGTAAATGCTGCCGAAAATGATCCAAGATAATCTCAGTATCATCTTCAACATCAGCTCGATCGAATATCTCCTCCGCTGTCAAATATTCCTGAAACGTCTTATGCACAAAAGCATATCGATCTCGCCCCTGTTCGTTCAGCAAACCCGTCCGCCGTTGGATAAAATCGATAAACCTTTCGGCTTCGCACTTTGCCTCATGCGCTTCGCATTTTTTCAGCAGTTGAATCTCCTTCCGCAACCACCGAATCAACTCATCCTTGTCAATCAGCGTGCCACCTTCGGTTTCGCCCGCTCTGCCTTGGGTATGAATCCAGTAGGCTAATTTCTTCAAGATATACAACAGATCGTCAGACTTGAGAAACAACAAAACCTGCGAGTACAGCTTGATTTCCTTGCCACTATCCCAACTCGTCAACAGCGTCTCTACCGCCTTCTCATAGAGCTTGCACCGCTGTCTCGGCAACTCCGCCTGATAGCGATGAATCAAGGTAATAATCGTCAATAACAACGGATTTTTCGCCAGCAGCCGAATCCGCTCGTTTCTGGCAAACGCCTTCTGTAAATCCGCCTTCCGCCGATCTGCTTGCGCTTTGTCGTCTTTGAGCCGACTATCATACCAATGCTTGATGAATGTCTCCACCTGCTTATCATCAAAGGATTCCAGCGTATAGTGCGGAAACTCATCGAGATTGAAAAAGTCCCACCGATACCCCGCTGGGCGCGATGTAATTATCGCTGGATTGTCTTGGTATTGATGCAGAAATGTCTCAATCTGCTCCGCCACCTTACGCCGCTGTGCTTCATCCACTACCTCATCCAACCCATCGAGCAAAATCAACGCCCGTCCCCGCTCTAACCAATGCTCGAAAAATCCGGTGGGTAATTCTTTGCAAGCTAAATTGGATTCAGCATTCGATCGCAAATACTCCAGCAATCCCATATTAGGCTGCAATATCCAGTCCCGAATCCGCACCACTACAGGTAAGTAATCAACGTCTTTGTCCAAGCCAATTTGAGTTGGATCGCTTTGAGTCGTTTCACATAGCATTAATGCAAAATAACTCGCCAACATGGTTTTCCCCGAACCAGGTGCGCCCAATACTACTGCTTTTTTCTGAGCGAGATTGATGACTTTTTGAGCCGGAATTCGCGGTGCGGATCGATCGCGCATCGCCCACGATTTTTGTTCTTCTAAAATATTATTGAGAGTAACTAATGTTTGAGTCTTATAATTTGATGTTTGTTCTGGAATCTGAGTTATTGAAATCTCCTCACCAGTATTACCATCCATTAGCCTCATCAATCTGACTGGTTGAAAGTAAGAAACAAAAGTCTTTGTCTCAGAAAAATTGCGTTTTTCCTCCCGCACATCTGGCATCACAAAAATCTGTGCCAAAACCTCTTGCTTTTCTACCTCTTCCCCTGGTACTGCAATCCCGACAAATTTCACATCATCTACCCGCTGCGCCAATTGCTGCAAATATTGCTCCTTCGCCACCTGAAAGCAAATTCCCTGCAACTGCTCAAAATAGCTCTCTACAAACGTCTCCATCCAAGAGCGCAGCGTCTCAGGGATATAATTTTGCATCTCCGAATGCTGTTTAGCCGATCGATCAAACCCCATCACCAAAACATCTACATCCGGCTTACCATCATCCTGCAAGGGCTTTTGTAATTCCTTGACTACTTCTGTGGATTTGAAGAATTGCTCTAAAAATTCTTTGGCTGCTTTCGCCTGACACCGAAAAAATATGCCGCCATTTTCCGGCTGTGCTGCTTGTGCTGATTCGATCGCTTTTTGCAACACCACCGCCATCTTATCTGGTTGCAACTGACTCTTAACCCCAGCCACAGCCGCCTTTGTCACTTCTGCCGTTACCAATTTACCCGCGATCGCTAACATCGAAGCAGCACTGAAAGGTTCCATGCGATTACAAGTCAGAAGTTTAATTTAATTCGATCGTGACACAAAGATTGCAAAACGTCTATTACACTTCGAGCATTTTCACAATTACTGCAAGAGACAAAGGCTTTTCCAACTCCCTTTAAATTGAATGGATGAGAACGAATTTGATTTTTAAAAATAACGATAATGTCCGATTTGTTTCCAGACAAATAACATATCTTCCACCTTCGTACCCCAACCAGCATTATCGACGATCGCAAACCTGTCAGATGTAGCGCGAATATTCGTGACGATGCCAATATGCTGCTGTCCGCCGCCAAAATCCCAAGTCACAATATCGCCTGGTTGATAATCTTGGGGATTATTCTTTACAGGTAAAGCCTTCCCCTTGCGCTGCAACCACACCATCAAATTCGGCACACGCCGATGATCGATATTTGAGTCGGGAGCTGCTAACCCCCAATTGCGAGGATATGCGGCAAAATTGCGCTGGATATCTTGGTGAACTTCTTTTTGTAAATCGATATTAACCGCTCGAAAAGCCCGAATCACGACATCAGTACAAACCCCTGTACTCAGCGGCACATCGCCGCCTGGATAGGCGAGTTTAATATATGCTGGATCGTAGCTGTGGGTGACTTTAGATTGCTCGATCGCGTTTGCTACTATTTTCCTAATTTGTGGCGACTCGATCGGTACAATTGTCGGTGCAGGACTCGCGATTTTTGTGATTTGAGAAAATTGTTTAACACTGCAACTAACACATAATGGTATTAAAGCTAATCCACCAACGATCGATCGTTTACTCATGAATTTATCAGGATTAGTTGTTAACTATTATCTCCTTCATCAGTCATCAGCGCGATCGCGGATATTGGCAATAAAAATTAATATGGAAGTGTGATCCGGCAGGTTGTGCCAATACCGACTTCACTGACAATATCAATCTGACCTTGATGTAAATCTACGCATTTTTTGACCACAACTAAACCTAAACCTGTCCCAGGAATTGTCCGGACATTTTTACCACGATAGAAGGGTTCAAATAACTGGTGACAATCGGCTGGAGAAATGCCAATACCATCATCTTGGACTGAGATGATGACTGTATCAGGATTAAATAATAGTACTAGGCTGACATTGCCGCCCTGGGGAGAATATTTAATCGCATTTGATAATAAATTAGCGAGGATCGATCGCAATAATTTTTCGTCAAGAGCGACAGAGTTAGAGGTACCTTGAGATGTGAACGAGATCGGATGTTGTGCGCCTGCATTGAGTTGCATTTCATCAACAAAATGACGGCAATATAATTCTAAGTTTAGAGGCTTGGGATTAAATGCGAGTTTTCCGGTCTCAGCCCGATTGATGGTGAGAATATCATCGAGTAACTGCACCATGTTTCGCACTGAGTCTTGAATGCGATGCAAGTTTCGCAATCTCTTTTCGGTATTTTCCCACGTCACTTGAGAACTTTCGAGTAATTGTGCGGCGGCGAGTGCGGTACTGAGTGGAGTCCGAAATTCGTGCGATGCCATTGAGAAAAAACGGGTTTTCAAAATACTCAGTTCTTGCTCTCGCTCTAGTGCCAATCTAATTTCATCAAGTTGTTTTCGTCTAGTGGTATCCCGTTGCACCGCAATCCAATGTGTATAAAAGCCATTTCGATCGGCAACAGGCACGAGACTAAATTCATTCCAAAATTCCGAACCATCTTTGCGATAATTAATTACTTCTACTGTGGCGGATTCCCAGTTAGAGAGTGCAGATCGCACCTTTTTTAATTCAGATCGATCTGTTTTTTCTCCTTGTAAAATGCGTGGAGTTTTCCCGATTACTTCATGGAGTTGATATCCGGTGATTGCGGTAAAAGCTTCATTGACATATAGAATTTTCGGCCCACCTGCATCGATCGGTTCCGCTTCTGTAATCACTACGGCATCGTTAGTATGAATCACCACAGATTGGAGTAATCTTAACTGCTCCGTCTGAATTTTTTGGGCGGTAACGTCAGTAATTACGGCTACCATCCCCCTAATCTCTCCGGCTGGATCTCGCCAAGGTGCCGCCGAAAATACAATATCGATCGGCATACCATTTTTCTGCTGTTGGCGAAATTCTAACCGTGGGTAAATAGTACCTTGTAAAACACTGCTTTGCAGAGTAGTGTAATCATCTAAATTCAGCGGGTTGGGTCGATCGAGTACTTCTGCTTCTGTCCAGCCAAACATCTCCTGTGCGGCTGGGTTCCAGATTTTGACTAGTCCAACTCGATCGAGCATCACAATCGCCCGGGGCGAGGCTGTAACTAAGGCTTGGAGCGTATTATTCGTATGTCGGAGTGCCGTCTCTGTGCGCTGACGTTCGACAATTTCGGCCTGTAAGGAGGTATTAGCTTGCGCTAATTCGGCAGTGCGCTCTTCTACTCGTTGTTCGAGTTGGGCGTTGAGTTGTTGGAGTCGATCGTACAATTCTGACTGTTGCAGGGCGATCGCCACTTGGGTGGCTAGTTGCTTCATCAACTCGACTTCCCATGCCTCCCAGATGCGATCTTGACGGCACTGATGCGCGATTAATAAGCCCCAGAGATAAGTTTCGCCATGCTCCTGAACGATCGGTACTACCAATTTTGCCCGCACGCCAAACTGTTTGACAAAATCCGCCAGACAAGATTCAATTTCCGCCGTTTCGATATCCGAGATCGTCCGCACTTTCCCCTGGGAGTAAGCCTGATGATACTCTGGGGGAAAGACTTCGGCGGGAAATGTTTGCCCTAAAATCCGTGGGTAAGGTGCCAAAACTGTCTCATGGATCGCACAACCAGTCCCATCGGTATTGATGCGATAAATCAAGACTCGATCAGCTTGGAGAAAGCGTTGCACCTCTTCAACTGTTGTCGCCAGCACCTCATCCAATTTTAAGGACTGGCGAATTTGCAAAGCAATCTGATTTACCAATCGCTCCCGATCTGTTTGTTGTCGCAGTAGCCTTTCGGCATGTCGTCTGCGGGTAATTTCCTGGCTTAAATACCAGCAAATAGCGATCGATAACAAAATGAATATAGCAATACCGATGAGGAGGATATTGGGCACGCTCAGATCCTCTAGAAAAACATAAGTTGCTAATGTAAATTGCCAGTTATTACAACTTCCAAGCGGTGAGGATATATCCCCGACTTCTTGAAGAAGTCGGGGATATTGCTGGTTAGAACCCAAATAGAACCGATAAAGCCAGCAACCCGATCGTGGCTACACCAGCATAGATGATTCCTTGACCAACCTTAACCACTGCTGGGGGTGGAGTTTTTTGCCATTCCCAGCGAGTGTAATCTAGGCGGCTAGTTCCTTTCGGAGCCGTCCAAGTCTGCTGAGGTAGGTTTGCTAAATGATACTGATCATAACGAGCCATCCGCTCAAACGGCATTTCACCTTGAGTCTGTTGTGGTAAAATCCGGCGACGTTGATAGGGTACAGAGCTATCTCCAAAGTTATCTAGATATTCATCACTATTGAGTAAGTCATCAATAAAGCGTTCGATGCCCTTGGTGGCAATCACGATCGACCAAGCCATTTTTTCACGTTCGTTGTAGACACTCCGACCGAGAATGCGTTGAATACAAATCTCCGCAAACCGATAGTTAGTATTATGATCGAATACTAGTCGCCGGAATGAATCAGAAAGTGCTAATCCGCGAATAAAATCCCTGACGGTAATTTGACCCGCACGTAATTGGGATTCTAGAAACTTTTGGCGATGGCTGATCAACATCTGTTGTTCGTGAAAGATCTGGCGATATGCTGCCGAGATTAAATTGTCCAGATCCGAGATACCGAGCAGATTTTCAGTCGTAAAAATCCGCGAATGTTCGTCACCAGGCACTTCAAAGCCATGTACCCGATTATTTTGGGAGTTGGTAGCGTAGGTTAATAAAGAAATTGACATAAGATTTATTTAAAAGGGATCTAATCTAGTCCAAAAACTTCCATATTTAATCGACTCCTTTAGTAAAGCCAATCATCGAGTGCTGCGGTGGATGATTTAGCCCAACACTTCTAAGGTCTGGATCGTCGCAGATTGGCAGGAAGGAAACTGGTACGAAAACAGTAAAGAAATCGGAAAGAATCAACGAAAGCAATAAATCTTGAAACTTCGCAACATTTATTCAGCAGAAAATGCTGATAATTTTAATTGGCGCGACAATTGAAAGGAAATTTATACCAGAATTTGCTACTCAAATTCTGAGTAAATTGTTTCCGATGAGCTATCCCCACGAACAATGTAAAGTATGAGGATTCTCCTAGTTGAAGATGATATCCGCCTTGCTGAAACCTTGGCAGAAGCTCTGACCGACCAACGTTATGTGGTCGATATTGTCACCGATGGAGAAGCAGGATGGCAACAGGCAAAATTATTGGAGTATGACCTGCTGTTACTAGATCTGATGCTCCCAGAATTAGATGGGATCGGTCTGTGTCACCGATTGCGATCGCATGGTTACAAATTGCCGATTCTGATGTTGACAGCATGTGACACGATCGATGATGAAATTAATGGTCTAGATGTAGGCGCGGATGATTATGTCGTCAAACCTGTAGACTTACAAAAATTATTTGCCCGGATTCGCGCCCTCCTCAGACGGGGTAGCGTTTGTTCAGCACCGATTTTGGTATGGGGCGAATTGCACCTCAATCCTAGTACCTATGAGGTAGCCTATGGACAGTCGCCGATTCATCTCACGCCCAAAGAGTATGCGATTCTCGAATTGTTGCTCCGCAATCGTCGTCGTGTCCTCAGTCGCAGTGCGATTATCGATCGGGTGTGGTCGCTAGAATCGCCACCAGAGGAGCATACTGTCAAGGTTCACATTCGGGGGATCCGTCAAAAGCTCAAAGCTGCTGGAGCCGACGAAGACTCGATCGAAAACCTGCATAGCATGGGTTATCGGCTCAAGCAATTACCCAATTTAGCTGATTGAAGGGCAATTCATGAATTGCCCCTGAAGTTACAGCGGTCGATAAGCTCGATAATTAATGCTGGGGAAGATATTATCCATCGTTTCGACTTTTTCTAGCCAACCACTATCGACTTTCCCCTCTTTGAGTTCGTCATAAAGTTTGTGGAATCGGACTAGGTGCGATCGAGTCCGCCGGATCGCGTATGGTACCATCGTCCCTGTCCGCATGATAAATGCCCAGTCGGAAGACTGCGCGAGCAGTAATTCCCGTGCGGCTTGATTGAGTGCCCGCCATTGCAATTCATCCGCTGGTTCCATCCGCGCTAGTTCGATCATCCGTTCTGCACCTTTGTGGAGGTGAGGATATACCCACGCATTGGTTTCATTCAACCAGTACTCGTGGAAACCTTTATAACCCCAACTAGATTGGGAAGGGCGACACACCTGCTGGGTCGGTTCAGCGCGAAGATAGTCCGCCAAATGCGTCATCTGATAGGTGTGTTGATCGTGCCAAGATTTGCGGAAGAAGAAATCGATGAACCAAGGCCCTTCATACCACCAGTGACCGAATAATTCGGCATCGTAGGGCGAGACAACCAGCGGCGGACGTTTCATCATTCCCGCTAAGTTTGTCACCTGTTGCTGACGATTGTACATGAAGTTCTGAGCGTGATCGGCTGCTTTTTCCTTCGCCCAATATGGATCGTAGAGAGCTTTCTCACCACCAGTTTTCGAGGTAATCTTGTGATATTTGATCCCAATATTTTTCCGTTGACCATTGGGCATGATGTACGGCTTAATATAGTCGTAATCAGCATCCCAGCCCAAATCTTTGTAAAATTCTCGATATTCTGGTGCGCCAGGATATCCGACCATCGACGACCATACTTGCTGGGAGGACTCTTGATCTCGTCCAAATGCTGCTACCCCAGCCTCAGTAAAGATCGGCGCGTAGTTGCCAAAGCGCGGACGGGGGCGCGCGTACATGATTCCATGTCCATCTGTCAGGAAGTAGCGCAAGCCAGCATCCGCCAGCATCCGCTCCAAGCCTTCATAATAGGCACATTCCGGTAGCCAGATCCCTTTCGGCGCACGACCAAAATTTTCTTCATAATGTTCGCACGCGACGCGAATTTGTGCCCATACTGCTTCCGGGTACATTTTCATCAACGGTAAATAACCGTGAGTTGCACCACAGGTGATGATTTCGAGGTTATTACTATCTAAAAATCCTTTGAAAGCACCAATCAAATCTCGATTATGTCGTTCCCAAGTTTTGCGAATTGCTGCAAATTCTTTGACATAATACTCGGCTAAGTACTTGAGATGCCCGTTATCTTTGTTGGTATCAATTTCTTTGAGGGCCAATTCTTCTAACTTCCCAAGATGCTCATCATATCGATCTTGGAGCAAGGGATCGCGCAGCATCGACACCAGTGGTGGAGTCATGCTCATCGTGATTTTGAAGTCGATTCCGTCCCGTTTTAATCCCTCAAAAACGTGGAGCAGGGGAATATACGTTTCGGTAATGGCTTCATATAGCCATTCTTCTTCAAGAACGAAATCGCTCTCAGGGTGACGAACAAAGGGGAGATGAGCGTGTAGGACTAACGCAACATAACCGAGTGGAGTACTCATAGGGATAGCGTGTGGGAACAGCGAATGGCAGATCGTAAGACACTACCGTTAATATTATCTAAGCTTTGCGCCCTCTTTTATTTATTATTTGTTATTTGTTATTTGTTCTTGCTGTCCCCCACAGCCTCAAGCTGGTCAGTGAGCGACTTGTCCTGAGTCGATCGTTGGTGAAGCCTCTGCCGTGGTAGAAGGGTCGCCGAACTAAAAGTCTAAAGCCTCTCTCAGCGTTAGCGTGAGCAATCACTCTCTTCCATCGGAAGATTACATTTTTTTAAATAATATTAACTTTTTGTTAACAAATCTATAGATGCGGTTCATACTTATGTTTGGTTGAATTTAGCAACCTCATACAGATCCAATTTTTAGCTTTCGATTCTCTATCAGGAGAGGCTACGCCAACGAGAATGAATGTCAATCGATCGCTACCCACATAGTAATTCGCCAAGATCGTTGCAGCTACTGCTGTTTCTTGATGAGCGGATGGCTAGTTACATCTACAATCAAGAAATCCGCGACAAGTTAGCGATCCTCAATGCCGATCATTCTTTTGAGCTGCAAGTTGTCGATGTTGGCAAGCAGCCGGATTTAGCCGAGCACTATCGGGTAATTGCCACACCAGCATTACTCAAATTTTATCCAACACCCCGCCAAATCTTGGCTGGTAGCAATTTAATCGATCAAATCGATAACTGGTGGGAACGTTGGCAAGAAGAGCTAGTTGCTGGAGATAGTGATTTTTCCACTGATGATGGTGAATTGGCAAATTTAGGTCGCCAACCAACCGAACAGTTATTATTAAGTGATTCGCATAGTTATGTGAGTAAAGTACTGAAGTTAACTGACGAAATTTTTAGGCTCAAACAAGAGCAAGAAGCGTTACTCGATCGATTGAAATTGCAAGATCGAGCGATGTCTGTCTTGGCTCACGATCTCCGTAATCCCCTTACTGCAGCAGCCCTAGCGATCGGAACATTAGAAATTATCCACAATCCGCAGGACTATCGTGCCAATGCTTTGGAGCCAGTAGCGATCGCGAGATTGATCGAACGGGCACGGACTCAACTACAATCGATCGATCGATTAGTCAATGACATTCTCCAACCACGAGCCACTAACACGACTGAATTCGATCTCCATCCCCAAAAACTCGATCTCAATCAATTAATTTCAGCAGTAATTGTCCAACTAGATCCTCAATCTCAAACCAAATCTCAATCAATCACCACTGATATCCCCCAAGATATCCCCTGTGTCTATGGTGATGAAGATCGGTTACGTCAATTGCTCACCAATTTGTTGGACAATGCCATCAAGTACACACCCATTCACGGTCAAATTCATATTAGTGCGCTCCATCGCACTGCTCAAACTATTCAAGTGAGTGTTGCGGATAATGGTTTAGGCATTCCTGACGAAAATCAAAAAAGTATCTTCCAAGATCGCCACAGACTCGATCGAGATCTGTCACAATCAGGCTATGGTATCGGTTTAGCCGTCTGTCAACAGATCGTTCGCGCTCATTATGGTCAAATTTGGGTTGAGTCTGTACCTGGGAAGGGGAGTGTGTTTAATTTTACGTTGTTGGTACATCGGGGATAGTTGAAAGTTGAAAGTTGAAAGTTAGGTTTTGTATGGGCGGGTTGATGCTAGAGATTCCTGTTTTTGCTATTAATTATCGAACAAACCTGCTCTAACTCACCAAGATTGTTAGGATGTGATCTTGACAGATGTTCGTAAAATTTGACAGGCTAGAATAGCAGCACCGAAGCCATTATCGATATTGACAACGCCAACTCCAGCGGCGCAGGAATTGAGCATTGTCAATAATGGAGCGATACCGCCAAAACTAGCCCCATATCCGACACTAGTCGGAACAGCAATGACTGGACAATCAGCTAATCCAGCGACGACACTGGGTAAAGCTCCTTCCATCCCGGCGACGACGATTAACACATCCGCGTCATCAATAATGTGACGATTGGCGAGAAGCCGATGAATTCCGGCTACGCCGACATCCCACAGCCGCTCAACTTCAAACCCACAGAGACTAGCAGTACAAGCGGCTTCTTCTGCTACAGGTAAATCGGCTGTACCTGCGGTGAGGATGGTAATTTTGCCTGGATGTCGCGATCGGGGTTGGGATGGGGTGAGAGCGCAAATTTGCGCCATTTGGTAATAGATCAGATCGGGGATGTGTTGGTGGAGTTCGGCATAGACTGCTGGGGTAATCCGTGTCGCCATCACTACTGATTGGTGGTGGCGCATGACTTGGATAATTTTCACGATCTGTTCAGGGGTTTTACCCAATCCCCAAATTACTTCGGGAAAACCCGTGCGCTGTTGACGAGTTCGATCGATCTTGGCAAATTCGTCGATCGAGTCGTATCCTTGTGACTGTAGTTTTAATAATGCTCGATCGGGGGTAATTTCTCCAGCAGCAACGGCTGTAAGCAATGATTGAAGCGATTCTGACATAATCTAAGCTATTTGCGGCATTTAAGTTGATGATTCCATCCCAACAGTACTAGCCGCTGTATCGACACCATTTCGCCTCAGTTGGCTTATTATTGTTAGTGAAATTATCGATCTTCCAAACTTGATCGCCTTTTTTGACAGTGCTAGCAATAATTGTTGGTAATTGTCTTGCCTTCAGCGTTTGGACACCTTGGACTTCTAGGACATCGCGGACTTGAATTTTCAGACTTTGCTGATTCAGCGACTGACTCGATCCCAGATAAATAGATTTTTCAGCACCATTGGTGGTTTTTATGCGTACCCATGTCACTAGCTCTTTTGCCGCGATCTGTTGATTTTTGCGATTATGCTCGATCGCAATTACGCGACCTTTGATCGTCATGATCGCCTGCGAATTTTCACTCGATCGCATCGCGATTTCTCTGGGCCAACAACCACCTCTGGGTGTTGGGGCTTCAGCTCGGACGGCTGCCGGAATACAGCACCCGACTGAGACAACCAACAGCATTGTCATCGTAATTATTTTCATATTTACCGCCTTGGCTAAGAAATTGACAAGTTTAAGATCGATTACCTGACTAGATTTCAACTTCTAGATCTATTAAAACAGTTAAACTTGAGCAACTTGTGAAGATGCTGGTCATTAATGTCTAATTCCCAAGACCATACCTAATAGTAACCCAAAACCAATCCAGACATTTTCACGAAACATTTGGGGATAGAACGAGCGGGGAATCTGTGGTTGCTTGAGTCGGAGATACTGCCAGAGCCAACAGCCAGCAGCCGCTACCACGGCGACCCCAAAGATTGACCCCAAGCCCATAATTTTGCCCATGTAGCCTAGGAAAACCACCGTTAGGACAAAAAAGATTCCCACCGCTTCCGCCACATACTTGCCGAAGAATAGGGCACTAGAATTGATTCCAATCCGCCGATCGTCATCTCGATCGGACATTGCATACACAGTATCAAATCCCAATGTCCAAAAAATCGTCGCTGCCCATAAATACCATGTTGGTGTAGCAATACTCGCCGTCACCATCGACCAACTAATCAACACCGCAAATCCCCAGGCGATCGATAGTACCAATTGCGGTACCGGAAATACCCGTTTCGCCGCTGGATATAGCAAAATTACCGGAACAGCCGCTACACACAGCCAGAAGGTGAGCGGATTGAGATAGAGAGCCAAAATTGCCGCACAAATGAGCGAGACAATTAATACACCGATACCTGTCGCGATCGATAGCGATCGCGCGGCAAGTGGGCGATTTTTGGTACGCTCTACTTGAGGGTCGATATCTCGATCCCATAAATCATTCACCACACATCCAGCGGCACTAGTCGCCAGCGTACCGAGCATAATTACGCCCAATAACGGTAGCGGTGGATTGCCCTTGGCAGCAAGGCACAGTCCCCACAAAGCAGGAATCATCAAGATCAACCTGCCTGCGGGCTTATCCCACCGCAGGAGCCGGAATACAGTTAGCCAGGTTGGTTCTTTCGGGGGTAGGGTTGTCATCGGTTTTAGGCTTTATTTTGTAGGGAACAACTATTTACCATCTACTAGTAACTATTGCTCAAAATTGCGAAATATCAAAAAAAACTCGCTTCACATGAAACAGTTGCGTATAATCTTTACAGAAAGCTTTGTTTTGCTAAATATTTTTAACAAACTTTTCAGACATTCACTCAAAATTTATTGAACATGCCTCGAATACTAGTCGTCGATGATGATGCAGCGATCGCTGAAATAGTCTGTATTAACCTCGAAATGGCTGGATACGAGGTCAACCAATCACCTGATGGGATTCAAGGTCAGGCAATGGCCATCCAAATTCAACCAGATTTGATCGTACTAGATCTGATGCTACCAAAGGTTGATGGTTATACAGTCTGTCAACGGTTGCGCCGCGACGATCGGACTTCTGACATTCCAGTGTTGATGCTGACGGCTCTGAGTCAAACCCAGAACAAGGTAGAAGGGTTCAATGCGGGTGCGGATGACTATTTGACCAAACCGTTTGAAATCGAGGAGCTGCTGGCGCGGGTGCGCGCACTCCTGCGCCGGACAGATCGAATTCCCCAAGCGGCCAAACATAGCGAAATTCTCAGTTATGGCGAGCTGACTTTAGTCCCCGAAAGATTTGAAGCAATTTGGCGCACAGCGACGATTAAACTGACTCACCTTGAATTTGAACTGTTGCACTGTTTACTCCAGCGACATGGGCAAACAGTATCTCCGAGTGAGATTCTCAAAGAGGTCTGGGGTTACGATCCAGATGATGATATCGAGACAATTCGCGTGCATATTCGGCACCTCCGCACCAAGATGGAACCCGATCCACGTCGTCCCAAGTATATTAAGACAATCTATGGCGCGGGTTATTGCCTGGAACTTCAGAACGATCGAGAAGAAGAAAAAACTCCATTGGCATAGCTGCTGGCGATAAGAATATATAATTTACAAGGCACTCCGATCGTGCCATCACGCGACGAGCGAAGTTGCAGATGGATAGCCTTGGTGAAATTTTTATGATCTATGTTCAGATATGGCTGGGGGTCGCACGGTGACTCTGAAGGAACGAGTAAGCACCTTAACTGCCGCGAGTGAGGCAGATCGAGCGTGGCGATTTTGGTTGACATTGCCAATCTATCCCTATCGTAAACGGCGGACTGTCCGCACGGAAGTAACGCCCGACACAATTTGGACATTTGATCAGGTTCAGGGCATTTTGTATGTAGTTGTCCCGATTCGGATGACGGTAGTCAGGTTGACAGGTGGCGGGTTGCTCGTCTATGCACCCGTCGCACCAACGGGCGAATGTCTGGAATTGGTCAATGAGTTGGTGGCGATTCACGGTGATGTTAAATATATTATCCTGCCGACGATTTCGGGACTAGAACACAAGGTTTTTGTCGGCCCATTTGCCCAAAAATTTCCCCAGGCTCAGGTCTGGGTGACTCCAGATCAGTGGAGTTTTCCGGTCAATCTACCATTGAGTTGGTTGGGTTTACCGAGCAACCGCACGCAGATTTTACCCGCAGATAGCCGTCAAACACCCTTTGGTGATGAGTTTGATTATGCTATCTTAGACACGATCAATTTAGGACCAGGACAGTTTGCTGAAGTTGCTTTTTTTCATCGTCGATCGCGGACACTATTAGTTACTGATACAATCATTTCGATCTCGATCGAACCACCGCAAATCCTGCAACTCGAACCTTACCCTTTATTGTTTCATGCGCGGGATCGATCTAGCGATCTCCTCACCGATACGCTTCCCCATCGAATCAAGGGCTGGCAGCGCATCTGCTTATTTGCCCTTTATTTCCAGCCGAGCGTGCTCGAAATCCGCAACTGGGGTGCAGCCCTGCGCGAGTCATTTACCGCAGCAGATCGATCGCAACAGAGCTATTTCGGACTATATCCATTTCAGTGGCAATCTGGCTGGGAACAAAGGTTTGCAGGCTTACGCAAGGATGGTCGATTATTAGTCGCCCCGATTTTGCAAACATTAATTCTCAATCGCGCTCCCAAACAGACGATCGATTGGGTCGATCGCGTGGCACAATGGGACTTCCAGCAAATTATTCCCTGTCACTTTGACGCACCAATTACCGCTACTCCTCAGCAGTTCCGAGCAGCTTTTACGTTTCTCGAACTTCATTCTCTACCGGATACTGATTTGCCAGCAGCAGATTTTCACTTACTCAGACAAATCGAACAACAATTAGAGCGATGGCGGATTATTTTCCCTGCCAAGGAAAAGATTTAGTTGAAAGTTGAAAGTTGAAAGTTGAAAGTTGAAAGTTGAAAGCCTACACAATTAGCCTGTGAGAGTGCCCATAAAGGGCATGCTAAGATCCCTAACGTCAGTTCGGGTTAAGAATATCGCTATAAGGCAGCTCCAGACTAATTTTCAGTTTAATAATCTCCAACTAAAATCTCAAGTGGAGCGAATGCCGCACCACGCTGTCTTGTCTCGCTAAACCGTCGGGTTCCCCGACGAGCGCGAGCCGCTAGCACACAGATCGACCTTACGCAGGAGAGTTTGAGAGGCGGCGTTCCGCCTCTCAACGGGGGGGCTGGGGGTCGGTACCCCCAGATCCGGGTTCTGCCCCCACTAAGAAAATCGAAACTTACAGGTATATATCGTTTGCCGCTTGTGCTTGATACAACAACTTACCGATCCTTATCCCGTTGGCAAAGCCTCTCCGAAGGAGACACTCACGTTACCCTACTATTAATGTCTGGCGTTGTTGAATTGCCCCTACCCTAAATTTCAGGGTTTGGCCTTAAAATAAATCATCCCTGAATTGAGCAACGCCTTAATGTCTATATCCTGGTGCAAGATGTGAATACTTCCAGTTCTGACTTTACAACTATTTTAAATCAAGCAGCTAAATCCTCAGATCGTCCGACAACAGATGCGATGATTACTGCTTTACAATCGGCAGAAATAGCTGCTAGACAAGAGAAATTAGTCATTCCCTTTGAATCGCTATTAGGTGACTGGCGACTGTGTTTTGCAACTGGAGCAAGTAAAGATAAACAACGAGGAGGGATTAAGTTAGGACGAGGCTATTATTTACCGAAATTCACACCAGCATCAATCGCTTTTACTCGCAATCTAGCATCTTCGACGGGGACTGCTACTAATCAACTGTCAGTCGGTGGCATTCAGGTAAAATTCACTGGGCCTTGTCGTTATCCAGGTAAGAAAAATCTGCTAGTATTTGATTTCACCCAGATTCAATTTCAAGTATTTGGGAAGACAGTTTACCAAGGCAAAATTCGGAGTGGCAAGAGTAGCGAAGAAGATTTTACCCAACTATCCATTGGCAAGTTACCATTTTTTGCTTTTTTCTGGGTTGGTCCAAATGGGATTGCCGCACGCGGACGTGGTGGCGGATTGGCATTATGGGTTCGCGATGAATTATCCAATTAACATTGAAAATTAGACAAGTTATGCAATATGTGTTAATCATTCATGAAGTTGAAGATTATGATTCCTGGAAAAAAGTTTTTGATAATGCTGCTGATATCCGCAGGGAAGCTGGAGAGCGCACATATCAAGTCTTAAAATATGCAGATAATCCGAATCAAGTGGTACATTTTTCAGCCTGGACATCGATCGATAATGCTAAGCAGTTTTTTGAATCTCCTCAGCTAGTTGAAATCAGAAAGGAAGCTGGTGTAAAGTCTCCTGAGTTCATCTATCTAGAACAACTAGAGTCAGGCATATTGTAAGCTAAAACAGCGATCTTAATCCAGTATTGATAAGTTCAAATTATTAGATATTCACCTAATACCTAACACCTAAAGCCTAAAGCCTAATATATGAAAACAATCGATGAAATCAATGATAAAATTAGCCGCAAACAAGCAGTTGTGTGGACAGTAGATGAGGTCAAAATTAAGGTTGCTGAACTAGGAATTGAAAAAATTGCTAAACAGGTAGATGTGATTACTACCGGAAGTTTTGAACCGATGGAATCATCGGGGGCAATTCTGAATTTAGGACATACTGATCCACCGATTAAGATTCGATCGTGTACATTGGATGGGGTACCTGCTTATGCTGGATTTGGAGCAGTGGATCTCTATTTGGGCGCGACTCAATTAGTCGATTATGCGGGTGAGATCGGCGATGGAGAAGATCGAAAAGAACGGGGTGGAGCGCATGTAATTGCTGATTTAATTGCCGGAAAAAGTGTCAATCTCCGGGCGATCGGTCAAAGTACAGATTGCTATCCTCGTGCTGCCTTTGATACGACAATTACCAAGGATACAATCAATCAATTTTACCTCTACAATCCCCGTAATTTATATCAAAACTTCATCGTTGGGGTTAATGGTGGCGATCGCCAGTTATACACTTATTTAGGCCCATTACAGCCCCAATTAGGTAATGCCGTCTACTCCAATACTGGGGCAATTTCGCCCCTCTTAAATGATCCAGATTTGGAAGTTATTGGCATCGGCACCCGTGTTTGGTTGGGTGGGGGAATTGGCTATGTGGCGTGGGAAGGCACCCAGCACTTCCCACTCCAGAAACGCGCGGAAAACCGCACACCGATCGGTCCTGGAGCTACTCTAGCCTTGATTGGTGATGCCAAACAGATGGATCCCAAGTGGGTAAAGGGATGTTATTTCAAAAATTATGGCCCTTCGTTGATGCTGGGAGTAGGCATCCCAATTCCAGTGTTGAATGCGGACATTGTGGCACGGTGTGCGGTGCAAGATCGCGATATTTTTGCCCCAATCGTTGATTTCTCAATTCCCCGCCGGGTGCGTCCAACCTTTGGGCTAGTGAGTTATGAGCAACTGAAGTCGGGTAAGATTAAAATCGAGGGTAGAACTGTCAGAGTGGCTCCCCTCGCGAGTATCTATCGATCGAAACAAGTAGCCATTGAGCTAAAAGCAGCGATCGATCGGGGTGAATTTTTGTTGACGGAGGCGGTATCTTCATTACCACGCGATCGAAAATTTATTCCTCAAGATCGCCGTCAGATTCCCAGTTTATTGGAAGATTAATGTAATTGAAGTGTCGTGGTGAAGATTTTCTTCAGACACGTCAAGACAGCGACACGAGTGCTGTGAAAAAAATATTTGCCACAGAACATCAAACTATAAAGAAACTATAAAATATTTATGGTATATATGTAGCTAAATATATAATCTGCCCAGTGCTAGCCTTATTTTTTATCAACTAACTAAAATCAATAGTGATAGCAATTTATCCTGGTAGTTTCGACCCGATTACATTAGGTCATTTAGATATTATCGAACGGGGAAGTAAACTGTTCGATCGAGTCGTAGTCGCTGTATTGCGAAATCCTGGTAAAACGCCATTATTTACCGTCGAACAACGTCTGCGTCAGATCCATACAGCGACTCAACACTTACCCCAGGTAGAAGTAGATAGCTTTGATGGCTTAACTGTTACCTATGCCAATCTGATCGGCGCACGAGTGTTGCTCAGAGGACTCAGAGTTCTTTCTGACTTTGAGAAGGAACTGCAAATGGCTCACACCAACAAAACCTTGTCTACAGAGATTGAAACGGTGTTTTTAGCAACTTCGACAGAGTATGGTTTCCTAAGCAGTAGTATTGTGAAAGAAATCGCTAGATTCAACGGATCGATCGATCATCTTGTATCACCCCATGTTGCTGCGGAGCTTTACGAATGTTACAACAATCAAACCACCCAGTACTAGTAGAAGACAACCGCTTGAGTAGTGCAGACTATGCTCCAGAACAGAGGATCTACCAACAACCAATCGAACCTGAAATCAAACAGGAGAAAATAGCATCTCCAGATATTTTTGCGGCGATCAATCGATTGGAAGAAACAATCTTAAATAGTCCTCGCGTGCCATTGACTGGGAAAACAATGGTAAATGAGGATGAACTCTTGGAGCAGTTAGATACAATCCGGTTGAGATTACCTGAAATAGTCGCTACAGCCCAAGAAATTATCCAATATAGGGATCGACTGATTCGAGAAACACAACAACAAGTACAGCAGCTTTTGACAGAAGCTAATCAACGCGCTTATCAAGTTGCCAATGAACTAGGAATTATCGATCGATCCGAACAAGAAGCCGATCGAATTCGGCAAATGGCGATCGCTGAATGCGAACAATTGAGACAACAAACGATCGTCGAAATAGAGCGAGTCCGTAACCATAATATCCAAGAAATGGAGCGGATGCGACAACAAGTGACGATCGAATGTCAAGAGATCCAAGCTGGTGCAGATGAATATGCCGATCGGATTTTGCATAACATGGAACATCAACTCACTGATGTCCTGCAAGCCATCCAACGCGGCAGACAACGCCTCAATATTGAAGCAGCATCTTTTCACGAATCTCAACCCTTAGAGCAAGAATTGACTCATTTAGATGACCGATAGAGATTCCTCTCTTGGAGAGACTGCGCCAACAGATCGATCTTTGTTTCACATCATTAGCTAAATCTTCAGATCTGCTGGTGAGATATGATAGTAGGGTTCCCAAGTTGCAAATTATGACTTTTAGCGATCTAGTCGAAACTGTCAAATGTCTGTCTATTGATGAAAAAGAGGAACTTCAACTATTATTGAAGCAGTATCTTCGTGAAGAACGTCGTGAAGAGATGTATCAGAACTTGAAGTTAGCACAGGCTGAAGAGCAACGAGGTGAACTGCGATATTCCACTAATATCGATGAACTTATGCAATCGATTTTTGTTCCGAACGGCTCCACCAACGAGGCATAATTGTGGAAGTCAGTTTCAGCTCTTCGTTTAAGTGGGCTTTAAGAAAACATATCAAAAGCAATGCAGATCTAGAAAATAGATTTCAACAAAAGTTAGAACAATTTATATTAGAACCGTTCGATCTAAGCTTAAAAACTCATGAATTGTCCGGTAAACTAAAGGACTTTTGGAGTTTTAGCATAGACTATGATGCAAGGGTTTTGTTCTACTTTACAGAAGATAATAAGGCTGTATTTGTAGACTTTGGTAGTCATGACGAAGTGTATTGAGCAGTTCCTTTTGTCGCGAATTATGCAGCAAGCTAAAGAACTAGATCTAGAAATTATTGCCAAAGATGCTTCAATTACATCCTACTTACAAGTTAAGTTAGAAAACAGTACTGTGATAAGTGGGTTAATAATTGAGGATGATGCTCTGGCAAAATAAATTATAGAAAAGATGCTGAAATCTGGAATTCCAGTGATAGCAAATACTGCAATTGATTAAAATAAATGAGAAGATAGAAATTAATATTCGATCAATCCAATCACCCCAATCGTTGTTTTACCTCAGTCGCTAGATTATCGATCGAGACCACAATCTGTTCGCCAGTAGTCATATTCTTCAACTGACACTGTTTATCTACTGCCTCCTGTTCGCCAATTATCACGCAGAATGTTATCCCTTGTTTATCTGCTAGCGCAAATTGTTTTTTGAGCGGACGTTTGTCAAAAGCGGTGGCAACTTTGATTCCAGCTTGGCGCAGTTGTTGGGAAACTTGGAGATAGATTGGCATCAAATCTTCTTGAAGATTTAAGACCATTACTTGAGTAGGCGTTGGGGCTAATGGTTGTAAAATATTAGCTTTGAGTAATCGATAAATTAGGCGAGTTAGACCGATCGAGATGCCTACTCCTGGCATACTTTCACCTAAGAATGTACCGACTAATTCTTCGTATCTACCACCAGAACAGATACTGCCGAGAGCTTCATGTCCGATTAGGGTAGTTTCATAAACCGTGCCTGTATAGTAGTCTAGTCCCCGCGCGATCGATAGATCGATACAATATTGATGTTCGGGTACACCTAAATTTTGCACACCATTAATTACGGTGGTTAATTCCTCAATTCCTAACTTAAATTGTTCAGCATCGGGTAATTTAGCCGCAAATTCATTTAGAGCAGTGAGGACTCGTTGGCAAGGACTCTCCTCTGGAGAACCGACATCACCTTTAATATTGATAAAATCAATTACCTGTTGGGATTGTTCCTGCGATAAACCCTGAGTCGCTAAACCTGCTAATACCTTCGCTACACCGACTTTTTCGAGCGTATCGATAATATTAATACAGACTTTGATCCGATCGGGCGCAACTCCCAACGAACTAAAGAAACCCGTTAATACCTTGCGATTATTAATCCGAATCAGAAACTCACCGATGTTAATCTGACTGAAAATCTCCGCAATAATTGCAGGCATTTGAGCATCATAAAGCAGACTTAGTTCCTTGCGCCCAACCACATCGATATCACACTGGCGAAATTGACGATAGCGTCCATCCTTCGCTCGTTCGCCTCGAAAGACCAAATCCATCTGATACCTAGCAAACGGAAAGTGTAAATCGTTGAGGTGACGCGCAATATAAGCCGCCAAAGGGACCGTTTGATCGAACTTCAGTGCCCGCGCTTCCGTTCCCGTATCGCCTTTCCCTGCTTCATCTCGCTCTGCTTGGCGATTAGGCGGGAGTATTGGCTGCAAACCATAGATAATATTATCGCCCTGGTTTCCCTTCGCCTGGAGGACTTCTAGCCGCTCTACAGCAGGGGTTTCGATCGGCGTGAAGCCATAACTCTCATACACCCGCCGAATCGTATCCATCAGGTGTTGCTCTAGTCGCTTTTCCCCAGGCAAAAATTCAGGAAAGCCGCTGGGAGTCGAGAAGTTAATTTTCATAGATGGGAGGGAGGAGGGGGGAGATGGGAGATAGGATTACACAAACAGATGCAACCCAACGATTGTAGAGTATCCATTATCTATTATTCACTAAACTCCCATCTCCCATCTCCCATCTCCCAACTCCCCGCTCTCTCCTCACTGATGATAAAGTGTACAGAAGGATTAGCAATAAAGTCGAGGGAGAATTTAGAGTCGGTGAAAATTTTAGTAGTCGGTACTGGTGGTCGAGAACATGCGATCGTCTGGGCATTATTGCAATCTCCTTTAGTTACTCAAGTTCTCTGTGTCCCTGGCAATGGCGGTACCGCATTGATGGAACGCTGTCAAAATCTCTCATTTAGAGTAGATGATTTTGCGGGGATTGCACGGTTTGCTGAAGTCAATGGGGTTTCATTGGTAGTAATCGGGCCAGAATTACCACTATCATTAGGGATTGTTGACTACTTACAAAATCGAAATATTCCGGTATTTGGCCCGACTCGTGCAGGTGCCCAAATTGAGTCTAGCAAAACCTGGGCAAAAGCCATCATGGAGGAAGCTGGAATCCCGACACCAAAATCGGCGACTTTTACAGATTTGGAAACCGCACGAGCATATATTGAGCAGCAAGGGGCACCAATTGTCGTGAAAGCTGATGGATTGGCTTCGGGCAAAGGTGTCGTCGTTGCCGAAACTTTGCAAGAAGCTCTCACCGCAGTCGAGCTACTATTTGCTCAAAATTATGGCAAGTTACTGATCGAAGAATACCTGACTGGGCAAGAATTATCGGTCATCGCGTTGACAGATGGTAAAACTATTCGTGCCCTCTTGCCAGCTCAAGATCATAAACGAATTGGCGATGGCGATACAGGTGCAAATACGGGTGGAATGGGTGCTTACGCGCCAGCTCCATTAGGCACTCCAGCTCTGATGACAAGAATCCAAAATGAGGTGCTAGAGCCAACCCTCGCGACGCTCAAACGCAGGGGCATCGACTATCGCGGGGTGTTATATGCAGGTTTGATGATTACTCCAAATGGCGAACCCAAAGTATTGGAATTTAACTGTCGATTTGGCGATCCTGAAACTCAAGCAATCCTGCCTTTGTTGGTAACTCCGCTGGTGGAATTACTCCTAGCCTGCGTAGAACAGCGACTAGCCGCTTTACCACCGATCGAGTGGAAGCCAGCAGTATCAACTTGTGTTACAATTGCGGCGCAAGGCTACCCTGGAAATTACGAGCGCGGTAAGGTAATTAGCGGGATCGAGTCTGCCAATACAGACGGAACGATCGTTTTTCATGCAGGCACCCAACTCAAACAAAATCGCGTCGTCTCTGATGGCGGGCGAGTCTTGGGGGTGACAAGTACTGCCCCAGATTTTGCCAGTGCGATCGATCGTGCCTATCAAGGTGTCAGGTTAATTACCTTTGAGGGGATGTACTATCGTCAGGATATTGCTCAGAGAGCCTTGTCGGAGCGGCTTTAGGCTTTAGGGATTAGGCTTTAGGTTTGGAGACATGAGCAACGAATACCTAAAGCCTAATCCCTAGTTCTTAACCCTAAAGCCTAAAGCCTAAAGCCTAAAGCCTAAAGCCTAAAGCCTAACCCCTACTATGCACCGCAGATCCTTCCTCATCACTCTCAGCAGTCTAGCTCTAGGGAGTGGCTTAACTAGTTGTCAAGGTCAAAACCCACAAATTTTACGGTTATTGGCACTAAAAAACTCGCTTCCACCTCAACTAGTCGGCGAGTTTAGTAAATCGATTCAGCCTACTAATTCCAAGGTAGAGTTAGCTTTGGAAGGTCAGTTTAAAGAAATCCTCGCCCAACTTCAGGCATGGTATCAAACTGGTAAAGCAGAAGCCAAGGGGTTAAAAATACCCTTAGTACCTCCTGCCAAATCCGCAGAATATATTCCCAATCTGGTAAGTATTGGTGATGCTTGGCTGCAAATGGCAATTCAGGAAAAATCGATCCAACCGATCGCCGTTAAGGATCTCACTAATTGGGGTAAATTAGAGTCACGCTGGCATGAATTAGCTCGACGAGATGAGCAGGGTAATAGTAGTGCCACGGGAGAAGTTTGGGGTGTGCCATATCGCTGGGGGACAACTGTCATTATCTATCGTCGCGATCGATTAGCAGAGGCAAATATTCCCATCCCCACAGATTGGACAGATCTCTGGAATCCTAGATTAAAGCAGCGAATTTCTCTATTAGATCGATCGCGTGAAATCATTGGTTTGACTTTGAAAAAGTTGGGATACTCATACAATCATCGCGATCTCAGTCAAGTAGAAAATCTCAAATCAACACTAGAAAAACTGCATCAACAAGTAAAATCTTATAGTGCTGACAACTATCTTCAACCCTTAATTATGGGTGATACTTGGATGGCTGTAGGTTGGTCATTAGACGCGATCGATCTGATTCAAAAGAATCCAAATATTGGCGCGATTGTCCCCAGTTCTGGTACCGCAATTTCCGCAGATCTATGGGTACAGCCATCGCTTTCACCTAAATTGTTGTCAGCCGAAAAGTCGATCCTCTGCAACAGCAATCGCATTAAGTTAACTCAGCAATGGCTCGATTATTGTTTACAACCCAAAGTCAGTAGCCAAATCTCGCTATTTACAACTGGCACAGCTCCATTACTGACTAGTCTGGATTCGAGTGAAATCCTCCCAGATATTCGACAAAATCCATTAATTTT
Organism: Chamaesiphon sp. GL140_3_metabinner_129_sub; assembly: GCA_025358725.1. Classification (GTDB taxonomy): domain Bacteria; phylum Cyanobacteriota; class Cyanobacteriia; order Cyanobacteriales; family Chamaesiphonaceae; genus Chamaesiphon. The sequence continues at coordinate 668 of JANYIT010000127.1, read as the reverse complement.
ACCATCAAAAAGTATCTTAGATAAAAGTGAATTTATCTATCCCTTATCAACAAAAAGTCAGTTGCAATACGATCGGCAATGGCAAGAAATTCGTCAAGTGAAGGTGGACACAAGAATTACTTAGAGCTGGAATTTTAAAAATATGCCCAGTTATAGCCTGCGAAGAAAATGGAGATGCACCTATTTGTCCAAATTGTGCTAGAAATATCCACCAGATCATTGAAGTAGATATAGCATTGAAAGTATATACTTATTCTGAATGCAACACAAAGATTGTTAATGTTTAATACATCGCGATTTTCTTAGATAAACTAGCATGTTAATCTTGAGCAACTATTCAACTTTTATCCATCTATTTATTTGCGGAAACTGCCCATTAAAATAGGACGATCCCTCAAAACTATTGTCCGACACTTTTTGAAGTTTAAATGAAAGCATCCTCCCGTCTAGAAGCTCCATTCTGAATGTCCAAAATACTTGATTGTATGTAATATCAAAGATTGATGAAGCATTACTTGAATTAGATCTTTGTGCTTGTTCTTTTGGAGCCATAACATATGCTCCATGATGCTTGGTTACTAAAGTTTTCCCTATAGAACCCATTTGGGATCTATTCAGGCAGCTAGACGCTTGAGCATGAGTCGAATAAAACATAGGTTGAGTTTAGC
>JANYIT010000124.1 GCA_025358725.1 Chamaesiphon sp. GL140_3_metabinner_129_sub | reverse complement strand
CACTAAATGACTGTCGATCGCACCCTCGTAATGACTCTTTGTACTTTGAGTCTAGGTTCATGGATGAGTGGATGTTCTTTCTTACATCCCCCTCTAGCCAAGACATCCCCTCAAATCGGGGTACAGACCAGTACTAGTAATAGCCCTAACTCCAACATCTCAAAAAATATCACGCCAGCGGATCGAGCAATTCCCCACTACAAACACATTTTTACGATCGTTGCTGAGAATAAAGGCTATGCCCAAATTATCGGCAGTCCTAACGCACCCAGAATCAACCACTTTGCTAAAACCTATGGGTTAGCGAGCAATTTTTACGGCGAAGTTCATCCCAGCGAAGCTAACTATGTTGCCATGCTTGGTGGCAGTAACTTTGGCATTCATGATGATGACGCTTTTTATTGTCAATCTGCTAGCTCCGACGCTTTTTGTCCCCATGCCCAAAAACCTGACTATCCAAATCACACCATTGCAGCCAAAAGTCTTCTCGACCAACTTAGAGAGAAAGGATTGTCCTGGAAAGGATACTTTGAAAATCTGCCCGCTCCTGGCTCGAAGGCGGTCGTTTTTCCGAGTGGGATTCGTGCCCTCTATGCAGTCAAACACAATGGATTCATGAACTTTAAGTCAGTTCAAGACGATCCCGATTTAGCCCAAAAAGTTGTGGGTTTAGATCGGCTGTCGATGGATCTTAACAGTGGCAAAGTACCTAACTATAGCCACATTATTCTTAACCAATGCCACGAAATGCACGGGCTGGTAGAATGTCCCAATGAAGACCGATTAATTCACACTGGTGACGCTCAGATTGGCAAAGTAATCGACCAAATTATGCAGTCCTCGATTTGGTCTTTGCCAGACAATAGTGCGATCGTCATTACTTGGGATGAAGATAATAACCCTCGCCAAAAGGTCTCTCCTCAAGGTTGTTGTGGTTTCGATCCCAAGGGTTTGAGTAATTTTGGGGGCGGGCATATTGCTACTATTGTCATCACCAACCACGGCGCACGGGGTGTTGTCGATCCTACTCCTTACAATCACTATTCTTTACTCCGCACGACTGAAGATGCGTTGGGGATTTATGAATATTTGAATAAAGCAGGAGATCTCGATCGGGGTGTCAAACCGATGAAGAAACTATTTGCATTGAGGGAAGTGCGCTCTAAATAAAAGTAATCCGAACTAGTCGTCAGATTTTAGCGTGTAGCGAGCTAATAAATTCCCTAATAATGTCAGTCTTATTTCGCTTTGTTTTCTCGGCAAAGGCTTTGAGGATTAAGATGTCTGCTTCGGGGATTTTGATAGATCCCACATTCCGCTGTTTGGAGAGCGATCGAAATAATTAGGAAGCGGGGTCACAGAGGAGATAGTAGCGGCGACAGGCAGGACTGAAAAAACGCAAAATATGCTGTCGCTCATCAGTCAAATTAACAACTTGCTCAACACCTTGGAAAACAACCAGATGAACAGCCATAAAGCACTGAAAAACCCAGCGCAGGGTGGGAGATGCGGTGGGCTTACCTAATTGGTTGGGAATCGTTTTCCCAGCTTGCGCCAGAGCCTGTCGAAGCTGTCGCTGTCTTGACGCGCTTAACTTGGAGGAAACCTCCAAAGCGCGCGTCGCTGACCCAAATTATAGACCAGCAAACACAAAGCCATAATCATGCCCAACGCCGCAATCCGTTTGGGTGACTTGAGAAAAACACTATCTGCAAAAAGCGGAAAGTGCGGTCTTGGGGCGCGAGCTTTGTGGGGGAAGCTTCCCCCACAAACGTCGCTTGTCTCCCCAAGTGAAGCACCTTTCCAAGACAACAGCGGATCTTTGAGGAAGCGAAACCCCCGCTCGACACCTTGCTGTGCCTTGTACTCACGTAGAGCATCCGACGCACTCAACTGTGTCGAGTCGAGGACATTAGTCGCCAGAATGAAGCGGCCACAACGAACACGTTGTGCGTTGTGCGGCAATCTCACTGTCGATGGGAGTAACTGACCCGGTAACATGATGGCTAATGCGAGTAGGAACAGCATCTTGCTTCGGTTTTCCAGCTTTATCATAATGAGGCTTTTCTACAGTTTCAATGTCTGAAAGCTGATACCATTTCATTGTTTTAGACAAGTTTTTTGCCGCACTTATAGCATCAGCAGTACAGGCAAATTCTTGGCTACAAAGCGTCTGAAATTCTTGCAGGTACTGATGTTGATACTGCACAATCTTTTTGGATAATTGCTTTAAATCTGAGTTCCGTCTTTGCTCACTTTCAACTAATATCCATCGTTGCTGAATATCTGTATACTCACTTAGGGATTCTTTGAGACTATACCCTTTGATGATAGGGGTTAATTCAACTACTTTATCCACTAATCTTGCTGCGGCTTTGATGCTCAAAGGTATTCTAGTCAGCCATTGTAATCCGGTCATTGCGGTCAGGTTATCTGCGCTATAGAGCGCGCCATCAGCTACACACAACCCTTCAAACGTCCACTGTTCTCTAAAATCTTGAAATAGCTGGGCAAATCTCACTTTATCAGATTGATTTCCACTAGCAATTTCCATTAGGACTGGAATATCTCCATCTCCAACACAGATTAAGTTCATCATAAATTGCTTTAGATCTGGCCGATGGTCTCTAGAATACCCATAGGTAACTTCAATTACTCCAGGCTCTAGCTTTTGATATTCTTTATCAACATGAAATGATGTCGAATCTAGATGATCTATCTCTGTCTTTACCTCGAATTTATTAGCCGCAGCTAGACCAATCTCTAAGAATATTTCGCTTAATCCTGCTGCGTATAACTCATCCAATACATTTCCTAAGCGGTCATCATTTAGATGCTCTGGCTTTACTCCTTTTCCCAGTAACTGTTCGGTTGCTTTTCCTTGGAAGAATTATCCAAACAAGTATAGTGGTGCTGAGACGAAGCCTAAACCATTGAGGATCATCGCTTTGACAATTACGCCTGTGCTGACTTTTTCTCTAGGATCTATGCCTAACCGTTGGTTCAGGATCTCGACTATCCCGATTTCATCTACCAATCCTGCTACGATACCCAGATGGTCTAGATTTTCTATGCTGATTGCTGAAGTGATGATTACCTCGGCTCTCCAGCTAATATGGTGATAAGCCTTGCTTATCTAAATAATTGAAGCAGAGCGGAAATTATTTAAATAAGCAAGCTAATAACTTCTCCTTCATCAAATCAAAATTTTTAAATCCATAGCTTTGGCGGATAATTAATTTAATCTTCGTATTAATTCCTTCTGTAACACTACTAGTTGTTCTATTGTTAAAGTAATTACAAATTTCTTCCAAGTGAGAATCTATTGTTTCAGCAGCACTTGAGAGCATAACTCTTGCAGATATTAACCACTTACTAATTTTTCTCATCCCCCCGGAAGGAGTGATATTACTGTTGTAAATTGTAATTAATTCTTCTTTTAATTCATGACAAATTCTTAAACTGGGAGAAGACTTTAACATTAGCTCTAGTTCTTCTCGCTCTTCATCAGTTAAATTAGCCTGATTACTCATTAGTAAGTATCGATTTTTTAGCCCCTTTAATTTGAGAACAAGTCTAATTTTATTCAAAGCTTTGTTGACTATTTTTTGAACGTGAAATCTGTCTATAACTGTTCGAGCATTGGGAAAAACTTCTCGGATTACTTTTGGAAAACCTCCCCACATGTCAACACAAACTTCCTTTACACCCTCTCTCATTGCTAAGGGTAGCTCTTTCAATACTGTAATAATGTCGTCATTTTTGTGAGAGTCTATCACTTCCAAGAGAGAGCTTTTATCTAGATCCGTTAAAATTGTAGCAAATTTTCCTTTGCCTTTCCTTCTCGCAAATTCATCTAAACTTAACCGCTCAGGTAGCCCCCAGTCTTTTTTTTTAGAATTAGCAACTTTGTGAAATATGTCTTGAACAGCATCTTCACTCATTTTTTCATTTTCACTGGTTTGTTTAACCGTCGATTCTTTAACTCTTTCATATATATATTCTTGATATCTATTCGTTTGTCTTTGTCTTTTGTTTACCCAAGACAAAGTTTCCGTTGGTGATATTTTACAGTCGGAACAATAAAACTGGCGACGTGGCACTTTTAAATATACTGTTTGACCGAAAATCGACAAGTCTCTAACTAAGATTGGACGAGTTTGATGTAAATGACATATATATTTATTGCAATTAGGACAATTAATTCCGGCATTAACTAATTGTAGTTTTATAACTACTGCATCTAATGTACTTGAATAGCTATCAGCAACAACATTCGGTAACTTTAATAAAGTATCTAAGTGAAAATCCATATTTGAGATGGGGATAAAATTCCGCTATCGCTACATTTTACCCTGTTTACCCCATATGGGCGGGAGAGCCCAATCGGCACCACCAGCATGATGGCACCAAGTGCAGTTGAAAATCTCACTTCAGTTAGTTATCGATGGTGTGAGGTGATGAATCCGAACTCCCTGCTGCTGACTGCACTTCTGGCAGATAGAGTCGCTCCTCCCTCGCATCATATTCAAACAACTCCGCATATCGTCCCCAATCTACCGCTGTCGCAAACTGTCGTTCTGCTTCGGCTGTGGGAACGTGTTCGCTCCACAGATCTACGAAAAAGTCCTTTCGCATCGCACCACTGCGCTTTTCTTGGAGGGTTTGCACCATACTGACTAAGACAGGCACATGTTTGAGAACTTGCTGTTGGAACAGTTCCTTACTCCTCAAAATAGTCGTCGTCGCAAAATCTTGTCCGATGGCTGTGAGATAGATATCACCTGCGGAAACTGTGGCAAATCCGAGTAACAAAGCCGCATCGACGATCGGTAATAAGTCATCAACGGCTAATTTCAGG
>JANYIT010000122.1 GCA_025358725.1 Chamaesiphon sp. GL140_3_metabinner_129_sub | reverse complement strand
TAAAAGTTTTAGTCTGGTCACGCCACTACAGTTCTACATTTCTATTAGGGAAATAATTTAGTTGAGTAATTCCGCATTTGATGTTATTTTATCTAGTCAGCTTGATGCTAAAGATATTGAGTTAGCACTTACCGAACTCATTCCACGGGGGTTAAAGGTAGATGTTTTTACAACAGATGATGATTTACCTGATGAAGTAGGTGCGATCTGGTCATACACATCTGAAACTTCCGATCCAGCTTGGCCGTGTATCCTCAATGTAATTTTTTTCAGCGATGAATGTAAGTTAGGCTCTTACCCAGATCTGCGGATTGCAAAACATTTATCTGAACGGTTTAGCATGGATGTATTTTTATGGACTAATACATATCCGTTCATGGGAGATATCGATCCACAAGATCCCTACTGGTCTCTGGCATACATTAGCCAACAGTGGTATCTTGCTAGCACAGCGCGAATGTCTCTACTGATGGGTTGGGCTGATGAACAAAGTGCTTCGATTAATCTGGTGCGTCCGGTTATCATCCCAGATATTATGAAATAGACGGGATGTTGGGTTTCATCCAACAAACACAACAGCTCTAAGATATTGTTATGTTCGTTGGATAGAGAGATTGCTCCACCCAATCTACAATTTATCTACTACTTGACGAGCGATCCAAAATCAGCCAGCACCCTTGCATGATTGCGAACCAATCCTAACAGATTCAATCGGTTGGTTTTAATCTCTGGATTCGAGTCCATTACTAATACACTATCCTCGCCATCAAAAAAGCTGCTAATTGTGGGTGTAAGTTGTCCAGCCACTATAGTAAAATATGGGTGTCGATGAGATAATCTACTCCCATTGTTGAAGTTCCTCTTCTGGCAATGGCTCAAAAAAAAGCATCTCCGAGTGTTCCGGTAAGTAACCCTGGAGTACGAGGCTGTCTCTATTCCTGCCCTAATCCCAGACGAAAGTAGTGAATCAGATCGTAAATTTCGGCGAGTTTGTCTTCGGGAATATCTTGCAGTTCTTGGTATATCTTTTGGATGAACATAGATTAAATTCTCCAGTGTTTGATGCTCGGTTTGACAATCTTATTCTTGGGTTGTTGTGTAGGTTGGGTTGAGCGGAAACTCAACCTACCAGTTGTCTCTTATTTGACGATCGATCCAAAATCAGCCAACACCCTTGCATGATTGCGAACTAATCCTAACAGATTCAATCGGTTGGTTTTGATCTCTGGATTTGAGTCCATGACTAATACGCTATCATCGCCATCAAAAAAGCTGCTAATTGCGGGTGTAAGTTGCGCTAGAGCATCGATAAGTTGTTGATAGTTACGTGACGACTGAGCGGCTTTTGTCTGCGGTTCCAGGGCAATTAAACCATCGTAGACGGCTTGCTCTGCGATTTTTGCAAATAGGCTGGTTTGGACTACTTGGGTGGGTGCTAATTGTTGGGTGTCTAGGTTTCCTTGGGCAGCTAATTTACTCGATCGATTGACGGTTGCATAGATATTTTCTAAGGTACCGTTATCGCGAATCTGTTGGAGAAATACGGCTCGATCGCGTGTGTCGAGTAAGTCTGTCAGGGCGCGTTGGGTATATTCTCGATCGTTTTCACCCAAGACAGCGTTGACGAGATCGTAGTCGATATGTTTGTCTTCTTGGAGGAGATTTCGCAACCTTTGGATGAAGAAGTCTTGTAATTGTTGGGTGAGTTCGGTGGGGTTAATTTGGGGGCGGATTTGTTGGAATTCGGTGACGATTTTAGCGATTAATTGTTCGAGATTTATACCTAAGTTGGCATTCCAGGCAATATTGACGATCGCATTTGCTGCACGTCTGAGGGCGAAGGGATCGGATGAACCTGTGGGTAACATGCCCAAGCCAAAAATACAGACTAATGTATCGAGCCTGTCGGCAATTCCGACGATTTGTCCGGTGATGGTTTGGGGGAGGCTATCTTCGGCGTTGCGGGGTAAATAATGCTCGACAATTGCGGTGGCGACTGCGATCGATTCACCATTGGCGATCGCATATTTAGATCCCATTATCCCTTGGAGTTCGGGGAATTCGCCCACCATTTGGGTGACGAGATCGGCTTTACAGAGTAAGGCTGCGCGGGAGATATTTTGACAGTCGGTAGGATTGAGTTTTAATTGAGAGGCGATCGAGTTAGCATTAGTGACAATTCGATCGACTTTCAATTTTACCGATCCTAAATCGGCTTGGAATGTAACGGTTTCTAGTTTGGGTAAATAGTCGGCTAATGGTTGGGCTAAGTCGGCATTATAGAAATATTGTCCGTCGGCTAATCTCGCCCGCACGACTCGTCCATTTCCAGCGGCGATAATCTCTGACTTTGCCGGATCGCCATTGGAAATCGTGATAAAGTGCGGTAATAATTTCTGTTTGCTGGCATCTGTAAAGATCGGGAAATATCGCTGATGTGTCACCATTACCGTGGTAATTACTTCCGGTGGTAATGCCAGAAATTCATCGTCAAACTTGCCGACAACAGCCGTGGGAAATTCGACTAGATTGACGACTTCGGCGAGTAAATCGGGATAAACTTCGGCAACCCCGCCCATTTTTGTCGCCGCAGCTTGAATCTGTTGCTCGATATCGGTTTTACGTTGGTTTTGGTCTACATTTACAAAGCCATCTGCCAAGGTTTTTAAATACCCAGCGGCTGAAACGACGGAAACTGGTTCGGGATGGAGGACGCGATGAGTGCGGGAAATTCGATCGCTTTTAACTATATCTTCAGCGTTGACAATCTCGATCGGTAAAATATCCTGATTCCATAATGCCACCAACCAGCGAATTGGGCGGGGAAATTTTAACTCCCCATTCGCCCACCGCATCAGGCGTTTACCTTCCAATTTAAAAATCCATTGGGGGATTAACTCGGTTAAAATCTCCCTAGTATCTCTTCCCGCGATCGTTTTCGTGATAAAAATAAATTCACCCTTATCCGTCGGACGTAATTCGAGACTAGATACATCCACCCCTTGCTTCTTCGCAAACCCAATCGCGGCGGGAGTCGGTACACCATCCTTATAAGCAGCAGCCGCCGGAGGGCCTTTGATTTCCTCCACCCGATCGACCTGCCGATCTGGTAAATTAGTAATAATTGCGGACAGACGGCGTGGCGTAGCGTATATTTTTACTGCGCTAGTCAAAGCTTCAGTCGCCAAACTCGCCGGAATCATCTGCTCCCACTGACGAATCGCGTCGCTAATAAACCCTGCGGGCAAATCTTCAGTACCGACTTCCAACAAAAAATCAGACATATCGAAAAATTAATAATTACAGCTAAAAATATAAATTTAAGAGAAACTCGATCGGAGATCTACCAGTCTATATTATCGATCGAACTGGGTTTAATTCTCCAAATATCTAGATGAGGAGGGCGGGTTTGAATTAAATCTCTAGCTCAGACATAATCAATAGCATAAACCCGCCCCTACAGATCTTACAAATGTCCCCTCTGCGTCCTCTGCGCCTCTGCGGTAAAAAACTTCTTAAATGCTTGCTAGCTTACCAACAACTCCTCAAGTCCTAATTATTTATAACCCAGCAGCGGGACAATCGACCAATTTACAGAATACACTCGATCGAGTCGCAAATTTGTGGCGCGATCGGGGCTGGCAAGTCCAAATCGCCGCAACCACCGCCCCAGGCGATGCAACCATCAAGGCACAGCAAGCCGCGCAAGCAGGCTATCATGCCGTAATTGCTGCCGGAGGTGACGGTACGGTTAACGAGGTGATGAATGGCTTGGTAGGAACTAGTACAGCACTGGGAACACTGCCCTTGGGTACGGTGAATATTTGGGCGCGAGAAATGGGGCTGTCGATGGATATGCTCAAAGCTGCCGAAAGTTTAAGCAAGTCAGAATTAGCCCAAATCGACGTAGGTATGGCGGGAAATCGCTATTTCTTGCTGATGGCAGGAATTGGCTTTGATGCGGCTGTCACTGCGACGGTATCTGCCACTGAGAAGAAAATGTTAGGTGCGATCGCCTATGTTAAACAAGCAATTCAAGTTGCCTGGAATTTTCGCGGTGTGAGGCTGAAGCTGCGCATCGATGGTAAAAAGGTGCGGGGTAAAATCTTGATGGTCGTAATCGGCAATAGTCAACTTTATGGTGGAGTTGTCAAATTTACTGCCCATGCGACGATCGATGATGGATTATTAGATGTGTGCGTGATCAAAGGGCGCGGGATGTTATCCGCGCCGCAACGATTAATTTCGATTTTTACCCGTAATTATCATCGCGATCCGCAGGTGAAATATTATCAAGCGAAACAAATCGAAATTCGCCCAAAACGCGGTAAGGCTCTCCCAGTGCAAGTAGATGGGGATTATCTCGGTACGACACCAATGAGTTTTCAGGTGGTGCCTAGTAGTCTCTGGATTTTAGTTCCACCTAATGCTGATCGATCTTTGTGGCAATCTGGAGATCAATATTTGCCAAACTAGTGGGAAAGATCCCCGACTTCTTAAAGAAGTCGGGGATCTGGCGCGGCGTAAGAATCTAAGCTTCTGCTGTTGCTTCTGCGGAAGTATCACCTTCTGCTACAGCATCTTCAGAAACTTCCGGCTCCGCAGCTTTGATGACTGGGGGCTTGGCTTTGCTGGGCTTAGGGCCTCTCATCAGCGCGAGATTTTCTGGTGCTTTGGGTTCTTCTCTTTTGTTTGAATCTCTTCTACCACCTTTATCTGCACCGCGATTGGAGCTACTTTTCTTAGCAGGTGCTTCAGAAGATCTGGGCGTACCGTCGTTCTCAACTGGGGGATTTTGACGATCGGCTTTTTTGATTGGACGGTCTACCATTGTTCGGTTTTGAATTACTATTGGTATCTTAGCTTGTCGGGGAGCAATCTCCTAGGATTGTCTACAACAACCAACCTCGGATCTACTTTACATTAGTTTGCGCGATCGAGATCTCTGGGTTCTTCTTCTATTATACTAAGTCCCGATGCACGATCGAGTAGAACGAATTGAATCGGTAAAGGCGGGTAGTCTGAGTGGACTTGCCGCCGGAATAAGCTATTGTCTAGTGATGACGATAGGTCGGTTTGTGCTAAATGGATATTCTAGATCGATCATCAGTCTGAGTTTAGAATTAGCGATCGCGATTATTAGTGGTTTCCTGTTTGGGGTCACTTATCGTTACATCATTCGGACTGATCGCAATGACCATCTCAATTCTGGTGCGGTATTAGCTTTTGGTTTGGTAAGCGGTTTAGCACAGGTAGATGTGGCAGAATTCAGGTTAGCCCAAGTCTGGATGGATGGGTTAATCGTAGGCAAGAGTATTTTACTATTCTCGATCGCTCGTTATACTCTCGATTATGCTCTGGCTGCAAGTTGGGTTTTACCATTTGCTCAAGCAAGTCAATCTTCATCGCTCAATCGGATGAAGACATCAGACAATTTGCCAAAACACACAGCAGAAATAGCTAAACTCGATTCTCCAAGGAGAGGCTAAGCCAACAAGAATTTGGTGAGGGTGGGTGTACCTAAGATTGATGGATTTTTGCGGTTGTCTGTAATGTGTCCAATCGGGATTTTAGATCGATCGAATCGTTTTAACTCTGACTGGTGCGTTACATGTCAATATCGCTCACTCTCTGCATTTATTCTTTTGTCTAGGCTCGATCAAAGTGTATCATAAGGGCACATTTTGATTTTAAACTAGTACACCCCAGTGACACACTAAATATTTGATAGTTAGGTTTCTAGGATGGGAATTTAAACCCCTATTCCCTATTCCCACAATCTTCTTCCCTGACGAGTATGCAATTTCTCATGTGCATCGGCTAATAATTGGGGAATATTCAATTCTTGTGGACAACGTGGTAAACAATCGCCACATTCATTACAACGATTAGCTTTCATTCCTGGAAACCAATGTCCAGCATTTTCAAACATTTGATAACGGTATTGTCCATAATCAGTCAGATCGTAAGCAACCGACAGATTTCGCAGTCTCAATACTTCGGGTATATTAATCTGGGCGGGACAAGGTAAGCAAGCATAACATTGACTGCAAAGATCGGTATTGAGACTGGTTTGTAATTGTCGCTCCAATCGATCGATAATTTCTCTCTCATCATCAGTCAAAGGATAGTCAGCATCGGCTATATCTAGCGAAGGATATAGTTCTGCTGGATTTGCCGCACCCAAACTGAGGGTACTAATTTGCTTGTCTGCGAATAACCACCGATAATTAAATGCTAGGGGTGTTAATGGTTCGCACAATTTAACTAAATTCGGCGGCGGAGTATAAAGTTTCCCGCCTTTATCCGCAGGGGAAATGATCAATATCCCCATGTCGTATTTACTGGCGAGTTCGATCGCAGGTGCCAGTCTTTGGTAGAAGTAATAATAATGCAGGTTGGTAAATTCAAATAATTTTGTCTCGATCGCGGCGAGAATTAGCTCTAGACTGCCGTGAGTAGAGAAGCCAACATGTCTAACCTTGCCAGACTCGATCGCATCTGAAATCGCCGGATAGCAGCCATCTGTTACCCAATCTAAATGCTCTTGGGTATTAATCCCATGAATCGCTAGACAATCAATATAATCGATTTGTAAGCGTTCCAAGGATTCGTCAATCCATTGAGCCATTAATGCTCGATCGGGTGTCGGCGATAGTTTTGTCGTAATATACAATTGAGATCTCTTGACTGGTAGCTCCCGCTGCAGAGCCAATCCTAAATACGTCTCACTTTGACCGTATCCCCGTGCTGTTTCTAGATGATTAATCCCGCTTGAGATAGCTTTGTGGATAGTTTGATAAGCTATTTCAGAGTTGCTCAAACATCGCATCGTCCCCAAGGAAAATGCTGAAAGCAAGAGATTAGTTTTACCAAAACGTCGGTAGTGCAATTAGGTATTAGGCTTTAGTTGTTAGGCTTTGGGCTTTAGGTTTCAGGCAAAAAGTCGTTTTTCAAGAGTTTTGCTTTCAAAAAAGCATTTCCCCTCAAGCCTAATACCTAAAGCCTAACACCTATATTACGTTCCAAAAGCTCGATCGCCAACGTCGCCTAAACCAGGGACAATAAAACCAGATTCATTGACATGCTCGTCAATCATCGCAGCATAAATACTTAAAGTGGGATAAGCCTCGCTTAACTTTTGCAGAGCTGGTGGTGCAGCGATAATTGCAATAATTCGCACGCAAGCTGGATCGATTCCTCTCTGGGTTAGCTCCTTCATCGCTTGCATAATCGTTCCTCCAGTTGCCAACATTGGTTCAGCAATAATAATCCGCGTATCAGGATCGAACCTGTCGGGTAATTTATTTAGATAGCAACTTGGAAGTAATGTCTGTTCATCACGAACTAATCCTAGATGATAAATTGCCGATTCCAGCGGTAAAACTGACTGAATGCCCTCTACTAATGTTAACCCCGCCCGTAAAATTGGGACGATCGCTAGTTTAGTCTGAGGATGGACAAAAGTAGCCGTAGTCTCAGCTACAGGTGTCGGAATCTGAATCTCGATCGTCGGCAGCCACTCTCTAATCGCTTCATACGCCAACCATTTTCCCAATTCTGCCAGAGTTTGGCGCATGATTTTCGGAGAGGTTTCTACATTCCGCGCCATCCCCAACCAGTGTTTAATTAATGGATGTGGAGGGACATAAACACGCAGTTGAATTGCCATAGGAAGAGGGGATAGGTGTTAGGTTTTGGGCTTTAGGCTTTGGGCTTTAGGCTTTGGGCTTGATGAGAAATACTCTTTGTTCTCTTACCCTAATCCCTAACCCCTAAAGCCTAAAGTCTTCTTTACAATGCTTGCTGTGCAGCTTCAGTTAGTAACTTGATTTCGGCTAAATCTGGTGCGATCAGTAGTTCATCACTATTTGTATTTAACCACAATAAATACTCAATATTTCCGGCTGGCCCCACCAGTGGCGACCAGGTTAAGCCTCGATAGTCCCAACCCAATTCTTGCGCTGCGGTTAATACTCCCGAAATTGCCCCTGCTTGGGCTGAGAAATCTCGCACTACTCCATTCTTACCGATCGCTTGTTTACCTACCTCAAATTGCGGTTTAACCAGTAATAGGAGTTCTTTTGGTGGTGCCAATAATGATTTTAATGCTGGTAAAATTTTAGTCAGAGAAATGAAGGAGACATCAACTACAGCTAAATCTGGTAATTCGACGGGATAAACGCCTGCAACTGCCTCTCCATAAAGTTCTGCTGGAGTCAGATGACGAATATTTGTCCGTTCGCGCAAAACGACTCGATCGTCAGTACGCAGTTTCCAGTCTACTTGTCCGTAGCCAACATCGATACCGTAGACTTGCTTTGCGCCAGCTTGCAATAGACAATCAGTAAACCCGCCTGTTGAAATCCCGCCATCCAAACAGATTCGATCGAGTGTCGCAATCTCAAATACTGCCAACGCCTTGGCTAATTTTTCACCACCACGAGATACAAATCTAGCTCTAGCTCTAACTTCAACTGTCGCTGTCAGTAAAATTGCTGTCCCACACTTATCTACCACCTCGCCATTTACGCGCACTTCTCCCGCCTGAATCCAGCGTTGTGCCAACTGGCGCGATTCACATAGCTCGCGTTCTACCAGTATTAAATCCAAACGTTGTTTTTTCAATTCAAAAAGAGATCGGGAGAAACAGTTGCTAGATCTCAATCTTAAAAATAACACGGCAGACGAGTCAGACCTGAGCAGGCAAAAAATTAGTGGATATTCACAAGCCACAGGGGTTGGTTTAATTATCCATTCCAATAATTTTCTTTAAAGCCTAATCCCTACCCCATTACTTCATCGCTAGCAACAGACTAACTATTAGCACTGCACCATAGTTGCCACAGATAGGATTCTACTCGATCGGGCAATTTCGTTACGAATATGCCTTCAGCACTATCTACATCATATGAAAGCCAATAGCCAGTGAGTCCAATTTCCACACAATCAAGATCGCAACGACTGACAGTAACATTTTTCACCCCTTGGTGGTGAAGGTAAAAATTAAGAGCGGTGGCTTCACAGACTAGATTTGGCAGCAGAAAAGTCGCCTTTTCCGCGCTCACGAACATAGTTTCACCAGTACTAGCTGCAAAGATGAGCCGTTGTTCAACCCACTCCTCTGGGTCAGAAGTTAGCAATTCTACATATAAAGCTGTTTCAGTATAAATAAATTTCAACATGAGTCTTCATAAATTGATGAAGCCTGATTGCTGGCCTATCGTTGTAGCTTAGGGGAAAATTGTGAGGAAATTGTGAGGATAACCCTACCGCTTTGTCACAACTCCAACAGCTAATTGACAAATTATGTAACTTTTTCTTCAGAAAAAATATGATAAATAGACCTAATTGCTGAATAATTAATAAGGTTTAGAAAATACTTGCTATTTATCGCAAGAAATACTACACTAAATACACCACCCTGTTTATGTCAATTCTCGGAGCAATTTAATAATGCATACACTCAAGCGGACACCAACCACCGAAATGGAGGTAACAAGCATTCGCCTCGAGCGCGAACTAAAAGAACGGCTAAAAGAAATTTCTGGACATCAAGGTTATCAAGCGTTGATTCGTGAGGTACTTTGGAAATATGTACAGCAAAAATCTGGCGATTATCGTCATCGATTTACTTCTGAAGATATTCGCGCTACCGTCACAGCAACTGCAAACACAGAGGAACGTTGTGGGATCACAGGTAAAGTCATCAATGCGAATGAGCCAATGTTATTGGGTTTAACTAGCACATGTGATTTTATTCCTCTCTCGCTTGATAGTCTGACTGCTGTGGTGCCAGAGCCAGTCGCTTAAATTAGGGTTTGGGTGAGTGTTTGAATGAATATTTAAGCACTTCCTGATATTGATAGGTTGAGGTTCTTCTATTTCGATCTATCAACATCGCCAGACAAAATGATCGAATGCGCCAAAAATTGAATCAAACGCATCAAACTAAAACAAAATAGGGATACACATAAAGGTGTGTACCTATTTTGTAGCTAATTAAAGAATATTTCTAAGCTGCAACAGGCACAGGGTAAACACTAATTTTTTTACCGTTTTTACCTCTGCGTTCAAAGGTAACAACACCATCAACTAATGCATAAATAGTGTAGTCTTTACCCAAACCGACATTATTACCAACATGGAAAGAAGATCCACGTTGACGAACGATGATATTGCCAGCTTTGACTACTTCACCACCATACTTTTTAACACCCAATCTCTGGGCGTTTGAATCTCTGCCGTTTCTAGTACTACCTGTACCCTTCTTAGAAGCCATAATTACCTCGGATTACTAAAATTATATTACTATTACTCCCCTCCAAAGAGGGGCTGGGGGTGGGTTGCGGCTATGCTGCGACAGCGACAGCTTCAGCTTTGGCGATAACTGCGCCATTGACACTGATCGAATCAATCATCAAGCGAGTAACTTCTTGACGGTGCCCGCGTTTTTTACGAGTTTTCTTTTTGGGCTGCATTTTGTAAACAATTACCTTGCGGGCACGGTAGTGCCGCATGATGGTGCCTTCAACGGTAACACCAGCAACTAGTGGTTGACCGATTTGGATGCTGCCATCATTTTCGAGTAAGAATACTTTATCGATCGAGACGGTGCTTTCCACATCACCAGGTAACAATTCGATATCATAAAAGCGACCTGGCTCAACTCGCATTTGCTTGCCACCAGTCTCAATAATTGCGTAAGTCATAGATTTAATGATTTGAAATGCCGTACGGGTAGTCTCAATTTGGATGGTGAGACATTTGAAATAGGCGACCCGATCCGAGCGTAATTATAGACAGCTTCTTATTATGACAGATGGAGATCGATCGAGTCAATGATTTAGTATCGATCGATCTGCATCTGAGCAGTCTCTGAGAGTTGGGGGATTTCAGTATATCGACCTAATGCGGACATGATGATGCCATAACCAGACATTACCCATGTACCCAAAAAGACCACATTCATCAATACTTGAGTTAAAATTCCCAGCCCACTAAGAGGTAGCAAGATATATTCCAGTAGCAGTCCACACAGTGACAGCAAAATGCCGATCAGAATCGCTTGGAGTGTATTGAATCGAATAAAGCGACTCACCCGAGGATTGGTAACTACACCCAAATATAAAGCGAAGAATACAATTAAGCTACCGATCCCAAAACCACCCAGCCTGATGCTTTTAATCGCACCATCAATCATCATCAACGGAGTCAATGGCAAATATAATTGTGCCAAAACTGGTAGTTCTTTGAAAATGAATATTCCAAAGGAATACACCTCAATCATCGGCAGTAAATAAGCTAAACTCCCAAAAAATCTGTCTGCTGCTGTTTGTGAACTATGCCAACTCATCTGAATGATACTCCCAGACATAACTACGATTCTTTTGCCTACCGCATATCTTAACTTACTTGGAGAGAACATTCCGTGGGAAAAATTCAGCTACCGCAGTTAGTCGCTCAATATCCTTGGGATTAGCATTTGCTTCTGTTCCTCGTCCAGTCGCATCGTATTTAGCCTGTAAGCTAACTTTAATTCCTTGCAATGTCTTCCAGTCATCAATCGTTGGTGGTGTTCCCGCTCCAAGTGGTCGATATGTATTGAAGTTACAGATATAGTAAGGAGTAGCTGCATCACATCGTCGGATTAATGGCAATACATTTGTGGTGCCTGCGATTGCGGAGGCTGGATCGATGGCATCAGATTGTTTTGTTGTTTTATCCCCATAAACCCTAGCAGAAACATTAAATAATTTAATTCCTTTGATTAGAGTTTGGGCATCGCCGCCATCTCTCGCCAATTGAAAATCGCCATTACTTTTTAATGTGTAAATTCGTTCCTCAACCAAATAAATTGGCGTGGTACCACTAGTGTAAGTGGCAGTGCTTAGCGGCTTACTTGTTTGTAAGTTGGCAATAGTAATTTGATATTTGGTATTAGCGGTGATTTCAGTATCATTTGTGTACTGAAATATGCGAACATTCCCTACTCCATCTGACATGGCTGCTAAAACTTTTTCTTGTGCGTTACCATTACAGAAATCTGTAATAGTACTGGTATAGTCTGCATTGATATCATCAAGTTTACAACGATAGTTACGAGCATCTCTTAATGCCGTAGGTCGAGTGATTGGTGTTGGCAGAGTCGTTGCCGTCAATGTCCCTACCAGCAATGTACCAGCATTACAATTTGCGATACCAAGTAAGCTATTATCTGCAACTGTTAACGTTACTTTTGTATTAGTATCTGTATTAGTAATGTCTTCGCACAAAGTCATTGCTGTTGTCAGTGCCCGCCGAACAGTAATTTTGGAAGAGCCTGACATACTCCCAACATCAGTATTAGGCTCTATTTCAACTACAGGAAATCTAGTATCATTGATCTGCTCTCCAGATTGTTTGATGTCATTACCAATCATCTCCAAAATAGCAGATAAGTTTTGACTAGAATCAATATTTTTCTTGTCTTTGCTGAAAGTAGTACTAGCTTCAATAAAGGCGTTCATGGCAAAACCACCAATTAGTACCATGATAATCAGACCAACCATTAATTCGATTAAAGTAAATCCTTTATTTGAATTATGTACTTTACTCGAATTCTGTATAAGTACCTTCAAGATCGTATACTTTATTTTCATTATTTGTGCCATTATAATAAATCTCAACTTTAAATTTTCGATATTTACTGCTACAGTCAGTAGCGACTTCACAGTAAGTAACATTAGCTTGATAAGATCTTCCCATTGCTTTGACAATTAGGGGATCTGTAATGACAGTCGGGGTAGAAGAATCTGTTGGTAATCCGCTAATTGGTTTCGATCGAATATTGTCAAAGACTCGTTGAGATACAATTAAAGCACCAGTCCGAATCTCACTTTTAGAGTTGTTAATTTTGGCATACAAGAACAATGGCATTGCATAGGCAAGACAAACGCCTAAAGTTGTCAGGGCAATTACTGTTTCAATTAAACTAAAGCCCTGTTCTAATTGATGAGCTGCCTTTGTAGTCTTGGTATTGAGAATCTTTGTATTCATGTTTTAAAGGTTTATTCTGTAATAGTTCTCTGTAATATACCTGATCGACTAATTTATAGTACAACAAGCATTTAATTTAAATTTTTCAAAATCGAGGCAATAATTAACACACTAAAATTTATCATCAAGTACAATCATAAGTTGTATTAAAAATTAGGGTTGTCGCCATTAAGTGGTATTAAATTTGCATCTTTGTCTTTAGTGGTAATATCTATATTTCCAACTATCCCAACCTCAATAAATGCAGATACTGCCTTGTTATTGGCTTGAAAATCTTTTAAGGTTAAAGATACTGATTTAAAAGCAACGCCTCGATTGTCGTAACAAATCTCCCAGCTTAGATATGGATCGAATGTGACAGTTGTAGCTGCCGCTTGATTGGCCGACTGAATAGTCTTTGATGCGATACTAACGTCAATTCCATCTACTTGTGGTAGGGGACTAATGGCAACGCCGATCGCTTCTGGTAAATCGAGATCAAACTGAGAGGCAATCATCCAGCCATCAGGTTTACCATCAGGAAAGGTAGGATTATATGGACGATTTGCATCTGCTGCGGCACCATTTTTTGATAAACCATACCCATATGTATTTACCTGACAATTTGCTGCATATTCAACAACGAAATTGTGAGGTGTATTCTGAAATTTTTGCCCGGTGTACTCAGCAGTGGTCGGAAACTTTGGTCTGATCCGATAGGCTTTGCTACTAGAGATTGCTTTCGATCGAATCAGACTCAGATGACTCTTGAATTGCAATGAGCCATCCCGTAGTGGTTTATTCAATGACAGCAGCGAAGGTACCGCAAATCCCATGATGATGCCAGCCATACTCACGACGGCAAGCATTTCTATCAAGGTGTACCCTTGAGAGTTATATTTAGGTGGTCGAATCGCCACAGTCAATGACTCCTCAATGAAGATAAAAAATTAAAATTACCGATCGTGCTGAATATTCAGGAGCGAACACTCAACTGTCAGCTTTATTAACATGCCCAGATTGCAACCAGAAATTACAGATCAATAGTCTTCGTTGGTATAGACTTTTGAGATCGACGATGCTTGATATTGAGCAGATCTCTCATCGATAGAACTACCTGACTAAATAAAGTGAGATGCTGCACACTCAATTCTAATGTTTTTACTTGAGGTTTCAGGTGACTTCAATCACTCAGTACTTTCACTTGCTTGAGATCAAGAGTGTTGCGACATAACTCAGTAAATTTTCGGATGATTAAATCTAGACATGAATACCTAACCCGATCGCTTTCTATTAATATAAAAATTAAGGAATTAAAATAATTGATGAACCTATCTACCGCTAATGAATATCGGTGTCGAGTCGATCTCGATCTCTATAGTTCCCCCATCTGTCAAGGATTAGCTACTCAAGCAGCCGTTAATCGACATTTACGGATCGAATCGCTGATTCCCACTGAACAGGCTATTCCGGTCCGATTATGTGAAGATGATTATCCTGCTTGGTTGAAACTTGAGGATGTTGAGCATCTGGAATTAACTACAGATATTTATCAACCAGTCAAGATCGATCGAGCCGTAATTACCAGTAGAATCCCTGAAATTATTGCTTTTGTTCAATCTGCGATGAAGGTGCCCAATCACTACTTATGGGGTGGCACAGTAGCCCCACATTATGATTGTTCTGGTTTGATGCAAGCGGCATTTCAGTCGCAGGGGATTTGGCTACCGCGTGACTCCTATCAACAGGAAGCTTTTACTGAGCAGATCTCGATCGATCAAATGTTACCCGGAGATCTGATTTTCTTTGGGACACCAGCAAAAACCGATCATGTTGCACTCCATTTAGGTGGCTTGCAATATATTCACAGTTCGGGGATTCAAATGGGTAGGAACGGGATTGGGATTGATAGTTTAACTGATCTGACTGAAGATCCTGTTAGTTGTGGGTACTATGCCAAATTGCGCTGCTGTGGGCGAGTGATGGCAAGCTTTAGGTTTTAGGTTTTAGGCTTTCTGCTTGAGGGCGAAGTTGATGATAGTTGTCGCAATTAATGGCAGAGGAGGAGATGAAAGGATTAAAATCGATCTCGTGAGCAAAGATTCAGACTCTAACAAGTATTTAACTAAAGGCAGGGATAATGACCAACGATGATAAACTTCAGACACCTGCGACATTATCCGATCGAGAAGTAGAAATAATTGAATTGGTAACTGCTGGTTTGACTAATGAAGAAATTGCTGGTCGATTGGAAATTAGCAAACGTACTGTGGACAACCATATTAGCAATATTCTCAAAAAAGCTGGTGCTGGTGTCGATAATCGCGTGGCGTTAGTCCGGTGGGCACTGCAATGGGGTAAGGTTTGCCTGAATGATATTAATTGTTGTGCATTGCCAGTTAGGGAATAGGCTTTAGACTTTGGACTTTAGCTGAGGGAGAGTAAGAATCATTGCTTCTGACAGCTAACACGCGGCATTACGGTAAAATCAAAAAGCTGGCTGATTGGTTATTTTAAAGGCGAACGACGGTTATCAGTTCTTATCAAAGATTTAGATATTTATGGATTTTAATAATTTAGTTACCCAGCTAAATGCTGGGGCGATTCTGCCAGAGGGAATCGTCATTATCACTCTATTGTCAGTTCTCGTTGGAGATTTGATTTTTGGGCGGAGTGCTGCTCGTAATCTATCTTACATGGCCGTGGGTGGCTTGCTACTGGCGATCGCGACGCTAACATTACAGTGGGATAATCCCACTCCAATCGCATTTATCGGGGCGTATAGTAGCGATCCACTCAGTATTGTCTTTCGGGGGATTATTGTCCTCTCGGCTGCGGTGACAATCTTGATGTCGATTAGCTATATTGAGCAAACTGGAACAGCATTAGCTGAGTTTGTGACGATTCTATTGACAGCAACTTTGGGGGGAATGTTACTCTCTGGGGCGACTGAATTAGTGACGATTTTTGTGTCATTAGAAACCCTGAGTATCTCATCCTACCTGATGACTGGGTATATGAAGCGCGATCCTCGATCGAATGAAGCAGCATTAAAATACCTGTTGATTGGTGCGTCTAGTTCGGCAGTGTTTTTGTATGGAACCTCTTTACTGTATGGACTATCTGGGGGCGAAACCAAACTAGAAGCGATCGCCGCAGGAATTGCTAATGCTAATGGTAATTTATCATTAGGCTTAATCGTATCTTTAGTCTTTGTAATTGCGGGGATTGCCTTTAAAATTTCGGCTGTACCCTTTCACCAATGGACTCCCGATGTTTATGAAGGTTCGCCGACTCCAGTGGTTGCTTTCTTGTCTGTCGGCTCCAAAGCTGCTGGATTCGCACTAGCAATTCGGTTACTCGTGACAGCCTTCCCGCTAGTGATGGAAGAGTGGCATTTTGTCTTTACCGCACTGGCAGTTTTGAGCATGGTGCTGGGAAATGTTGTAGCTCTAGCACAGACGAGTATGAAGCGGATGCTAGCATATTCCTCGATCGCTCAAGCTGGATTTGTGATGATTGGGCTGGTAATTGGTACTGAAACTGGTTATGCCAGTATGGTATTTTACCTATTTGTTTATCTGTTTATGAATTTAGGTGCATTTACCTGTGTAATTTTATTCGCACTGCGGACAGGTACCGATCGAATTAGCGATTATGCTGGTTTATATCAAAAAGATCCCTTTCTCACCCTTGCACTGAGTATTTGCTTATTGTCGCTCGGTGGTATTCCGCCCTTAGCTGGGTTCTTTGGTAAAATCTATATCTTTTGGGCGGGCTGGAAAGCTGGTGCTTATGGTTTAGTATTACTTGCACTAGTCACCAGCGTCGTGTCGATTTATTACTATCTCCGCGTCGTCAAGATGATGGTAGTCAAGGAACCTCACGAAATGTCTGATGTGGTTAAAAACTACCCAGCTACAAATTGGAATATTCCGGGGATGAGATCGCTGCAAGTAGCTACTATCGTCACCTTAATTGCTACTTCGTTGGCAGGTATTCTCTCCAATCCACTATTTACGATCGCAAATGATTCGGTAATCAAAACACCGATGTTGCAGGCGAGTCTCAGTCAGCGAGTTGCTAGTAAATGAGGCTTTAGGCTTTAGGCTTTAGAGACGTTCATATACAAATTTCTCATGTCTCACACTCAACTTCTCCCTAACCCCTAAAGCCTAAAGCCTAAAGTCTAACTTATGCGAATCGTCTTCTTTGGTACACCCCAATTTGCCATTCCCACCTTGGAAAAACTTTTAGCCAACCCACAATTTCAAGTGGTGGGGGTGGTGACACAACCAGACAAGAAGCGAGGGAGGGGAAGTCAATTAGTACCATCACCGATTAAAGAACTGGCTACCGCTCACCAACTCCCAATTTGGCAACCTGCAAGAATTAAAAAAGATCCCGAAACGATCGAGGCATTACGTGACCTCGCAGCAGATATATTTGTAGTAGTAGCCTACGGCCAGATTTTATCTCAAGAAATTCTCGATCTGCCCAAAATGGGGTGTATCAATGTTCATGGTTCGCTTTTGCCCCAATATCGCGGTGCTGCACCGATTCAACGTTGCTTGACTGATGGTGTGACTCGGACAGGGATTACCACCATGTTAATGGATGCCGGGATGGATACTGGTGCAATGTTGCTTAAATATGAAACGCCAGTTAGTCTGATGGAAAACGCTGATCGATTGGCGGCAAAATTGGCGATCGAGGGTGCTAATTTACTGATTGATACACTTGTTGACCTCGATCGAATTATACCGACTCCCCAGGAGCATACAGCCGCAACTGCGGCACCACCGATTCAGAAACCAGAATATATCATTGATTGGACTCGATCGAGTATTTCACTGCATCATCAAGTGCGCGGCTTTTATCCCAATTGTGTCACCACCTTCCGCACCCAACCGCTGAAAATTATTGCCACAGTGCCATTGGTAGCCGAATTCCAAGCAGACTTACCTCCAGAAATTCAGAAATTGCTACCCGAAATGGCCACTCTAGATCTCAGCAACAGTTTACCTGGCACCGTGGTCAAAATTGCGAAAGGTTTAGGCCCGATTATTCAAACTGGCTCTGGCTGTCTCCTCCTTCGTGAAGTGCAACTCGCCGGAAAACGTCCTCAATCTGGTGCAGATTTAGTTAATGGAACTAGATTGACGACAGGAGAGCTGTTTGGTTGATAGCGGTAAATTAACATGAGTCTGACAGACTGGTGTAACGTCAGTTCAAGTTGAGAGTTGCCTGAAGAATAAAGTCGAGGGTGGTGCTCCCGTTAATCTAGATAATATCCCGCCCGATCCAAAAGAGCTAAGACTTCCTCATCGGTAGTTTGGTTAAAATTTTCATACCAACAACCGATCGCATAAAAAGGTGCTGGCATGATCAAACATACCAAGAGATTGACGGTATTGCTCAATTCATGGACTACACCTGAAAAAGCAATCGGCACCGCAACAACGATCTCGGCTGGTTGTTGTGCCTGGATTGCCTGAATCGCGGCTTTCATCGTCGCTCCAGTCGCCAATCCATCATCTACCACAATAACAATTCGCCCCTGTAGATCTATCGGCGGACGATTGCGGCGATATACTCGATCGCGTCGTTGTAATTCGCGTAGCTCAGTCGCTGCCGCTCTATCGATACTAGTTGCTGAGATCTGTAATGCTGTCACAATCTGATCGTTTAAATAACATCTACCCAGCAGATCGATCGATCCCATCGCGACTTCTGGATCTCCAGGTACGCCTAGTTTATGCACGAGACAGATATCTAGCGGTACTTGGAGCGCAGCGGCAATCTGATAAGCTACAGGCACACCACCACGCGGCAATCCTAGCACGATCACTTGTGGGTGATGAGCATAAATCAAGAGTTGTTGAGCAAGCTGTTGTCCAGCTTCCACTCGATCTCGAAACCTTTTATTCATTAAAGATGTTCGGGACAAACTACTCTGACGATTATATCAATCCTGATTGTGAACGTTTACCTTTCCACTAATTAAATGTTACCTGGCGACTTACTCATCTATCGATATAGTGGCGAATCGATCGTCCCTAAACGCATTGAAATCGATGCTCATCATCTGCAGATGGCGATCGAGATTATCGACTGCTTCAAATCCGTTGTCGGTGGTACTCAGGGACAATTAGATGAAATGCTCTTGGAACTAGAAGGCGACAGTCCCGATTTTCGGGTCAAGCGGGGGTTTTCCCATCTACTCAAGAGCCAGAGTTTCAGTCAATTTGAGATTATCAGTCCGCTCTCACCATCAGAACTGCGAGAACGAGTATATGCACTATCAGCTATCTCCAGCCCTAGCGTAGAGAATAGTAAAACAACATTAGCAACACTTGCCAGCAATCTTTCTCAGGAACTAAACCAAGAAATTATTCCTGCCCAAATCACCCAAGGATTGTATGCCGATTTACCAGATAACCGCATCTTAACTGAGTTCAATTCACCCGATCCAGTCGCTCTAATTCACCGTTATAATCTATCTCAAGTTCAGGGCGTATTCTATCGTGCCAGTGAAATTACAATTAATGCTCATCGCAATGTACCTAGTCAATATAAGCTATTGTTTCGCTACCTGAAATTGTTCCAATTGATGACATACATTGAAGGCGATGCCGATCATGGATTTACAATTAAAGTTGATGGACCGACGAGTTTGTTCAAAGCTAGTACCCGCTATGGACTCGCGATCGCCAAACTAATTCCAGCAATTTTACACGTAACTAAATGGAGCCTGAGTGCCACTTTACAAACCAAAGATTTCTATACCGGAAATCTTAAAGTCGGACGGTATAACCTCACAGATAAATGTGGTTTGGAAACTCATTATCCACCAGGTAAATCCTATGATAGTATGCTCGAAGCTGCTTTTGCCGATCGCTGGGATAAGCTCAAAACAGAGTGGATACTAGAACGAGAAGTAGAATTACTGCCAATTCCTGGGAGTGTGATGATTCCTGATTTTCGGTTGGTACATCCTGATGGACGTAGTTATATCTTAGAAATCGTTGGTTATTGGCGACCAGAATATTTACAAAAGAAATTTGCTCAAGTTCACAAGTCTGGCTGTAAAAATCTAATCTTAGCTATCTCCGAAAGGTTGAATTTAGACAAGGCTGGATTGAATGCCAACGATCTACCCTGCGAGGTAATTTGGTTTAAGGATAAATTATTACCTAAATCAGTATTAGAAGTCATAGATACAGTAAAAACTTGAACACCTGGGGTGTACCCATTTAAAAATCAAAATGTGCCGCTATGATACATTTTGATGGAGCCTAGCGAAATAAACATGCTCAGAGAATGATCTAGATTGGCACAGCACTTGGCAAGTTACGAACAGAGAAAAATATGATTGAGGAGATTAAGCAGGCATCAGCACCTCCAAAACTTGCTCACAGCTATGGTTTTGGTCAAATAGACCTTGTACCAGATGCAGCATTTGGAGGTAAGCTTCCGTTTTCTGTATGCCAATCGGTTTTGCTGATAATGCAACAGCTCGGTTAACCTTTGCATTAATTCCGCTTGGCTTTGATAACTTGGTTGCGCCGTCATTTGCAAGTACTTCTTTTCCTCTTTACTAAAGTCCGGTAATTGCACTTGGGCGGCAATGCCATCAATTCTTTCGGGATTGGCGATCGTTGCAGTTACTACCGTTTGATAATTACTCATGCACCGATTGACATAATCGTAACTGCGTTTGACCCCGTAGATTTCTAATCCATATTCATGATGGGATAATGTCCAATCTAAACTGATTATTTCTCTCCCTACTCCTCGGTGCTTTTGTCCTACTATTTGTCGATGCTTTGTCATTAATTTTTCGCTACTCCATCCCGCCTCAAACACAGCCGAGTGCATCGCTCTTCTGGTTACACCTTCTCCTTGGGGGTACACTTGTTGGGCGTATATTCCTTGCAGGGTTTTGTTTGCGCTTAATATCAATCCGCTTACATATCGACCGATATGCTCGAATCCTTCGGCTCTGCAAAATACCTCTCGATACGCACTTAGTTGTTTGGCTATGGTTTGGGGTACTCCTACTAAGGGAATCATCACCATGCTCCTGGTGTTTACCACTTGAGAACTACTTGAGGACTACTCTATTTTCCCTCGGTTTATTTTTCTTCGATCGTAACTTGCCAAGTGCTGTTGGCACCTAACATGCCACTTTTAGATCGAATGATTCGATCAACAAAAAAATCGATAAAGTCAGTTACAGACGACCGCATCAATACACTAAATAATAGGGTAATGTTCTGAATCTGTGGAAAGAAGTATCAGAGAAGCAAGATATAGCAGAGAGAAAGAAAAATGGTATTAGAACCTGTTCTGTGCCCAGCTTGTCAAAGTAGCGATGTCGTCAGACACGGATACTCAGGAGAAGG
>JANYIT010000119.1 GCA_025358725.1 Chamaesiphon sp. GL140_3_metabinner_129_sub | reverse complement strand
TTACATAGTTGGAAAGTTAGTCTTATCGCTCAAACTGGGATGCAATTCGATTTATCTACCCCCGCTGGTAATCTGATGCTCACTATCATGGCGGGGCTTGCAGAATTCGAGAGAAGCTTAATTCAGGAACGGATTAAATCGGGGGTAGCACTGGCACGATCAAAAGGCAAAGTATTTGGTCGTAAACCTGGAAGTAAGGCTGACAAATATCGTAATGATATTAAGCTGTTGAATGAAGATGGCAAATCTATTCGAGCGATAGCACTGCAATTGGGTATCGCTAAAGGTTTGGTAGAAAGACAGTTAGCCATCATCAAAAAGAACGTAGGTTGAAATACTTTACTGGTTTTAATAAAAGCGACTGTCTTTTCGGATAGTCGCTTTTATGTTTCAATTATTTTATTTTTCTGCTTGCATTGGGAATCGTCACTAATCCATCTTTTCTTAGTCTAATTAGTGCATTGACTAAAGTCTTGTATGGTATCTCTAATAAGTCTGCAAACCATTTTAAGTTTATTTCTTTCAGCTCCAAAATTTCAATGGCTCCAAGGATATAGCCGTTAACTGTAATTAATTTAAGGCTGTAATCGTTTTTGAGTCTGGCTAATTGTGGATCGATATATTCTGCCATAAAATTTCTAAAGTATTGCTACCAGCCTACCATCTACGAGGTGCAGCACTGTGATATGAATCACCGCAGCTAGACCTGAGCAAGGCTAAAGTAGTAGAAAGGAATTGGACAGACACCGCCTGTACCTTGAATCACAAAAGGGTGACGCAAATAAAAAGGATCGAGTAATACCCGACCCACAAAAATAAAAATCTATTTCTAGGATACCCAACAATGGCTACTACTTCACTAGTTAACGAAACATTATCTTTTCACTCGATTCAATTATTAACTCATTTCTCTACTAAACAGCATGTAATGTGCTTACAGACAGAAGCCATTAACGCGGCAAGTTATAACGAGTTATTCTCCAAAGGATTGCTGGAGTTTTCAAAAGGGCGAGGGTTGGGACTATACGTTCAGACTTCCAAGAGTGGAAAAGAGTCGATCGCGCTTGAGCAATTAGCTGTTGAATTATCTGGAGAGTTGAATTAATGACTCATGAACAAAAGATTGAAACTCTAAGAAACGAACTATTAACGAACAAAGCTAGTTATACTCAAGAGCAATTGAGAGCTGGCTATATGAGTTTACAAGCATTAATAGAGGAATATTTAGTATTGGTGGGGGTAAAAAATGCTAAATTCTATTAACGACTATATTTCTATTTTTCCGCATCGTCAACCAGATTGGTTTAAATTCCTTGCCGAGAATCGTAATGTTGATGTCAATATATTGGCTGTAAGATTTCTCAAATGCGAGTTAACTCAATCGAGATGTTCTCACTTTAAGGTTAATCCTTGACATTACACGAGTAATCTTGTTCAAAATCTCAATTAAATAAAGTATGGTCATGAAGAAAACGGGGACTAATGAGCATGAAGAATTGCTCAAAAAGATAAAAAGTATCAACAAAGAATTTAAGGCTGATTGTATATGCGTGCAATTGTATGTCAAAACTAAATATCTCTGTATCAGATACTCAGCCGATGGTGTACAGAAATATATATCGCCACATGGAGTGAACATAAGCTTGTCAGGCATACTTAAAGGTAAGTCAGTCGCACAGCGGATAGATGCCGCTATCAAGGATGGTGTTTACTCTCAAGAATGGTTGGACAACGATGTCTATCGAAAGAAAAATAAGATAGAAAAAATAACGGTGGGAGATTTAATTACTAAATTTCCAGAGCTATGGCTCAAGCGTCGCGGTGGAAATGTGGAAAGTACAGAGCGGCAAAAAAAGCATACCCTGAATGGATATAGAATTAGATTTACTTCAGCGATCGAGAAAGCTAACTGTAAAGAATCCGATCTATTTGACGCGACGTTTATCACCAAAATAATCGCTCTTCATGCTGAAGGAACTGACAAGCGATTTCGATTGAGAGAAGCCTTATCAGTCGCATGTACTGTATTTGGGATTAGGTTTGATTTCACTGGCATTGGGAGACGACCAAAGCCCGCTAGAAGAGATCTCCCTACTGACAAACAAATAATGGAAGGATATCAATCTTTCGAGAAAATACATAATAATTTAATGGCTGTCAAGTCATCTATTACTGGGTATCAATGGCTCTACGCAGTAATAGCAACTTATGGTTTAAGACCTCAAGAGGCTTTCGCTATAGATCTCCAAAAATCCTTTAAGCCAGTCAACAAATACTGGATATATCTCGATTCAAAGCTGACACAAGGGTTAAAAACTGGCGATCGTTGGGTAGCTCCACTACGTTCGGAATGGGTAAGTTTGTTTAACCTTACTACTCCTATCTATCCAACATTTACCACGGAAGATGTGTGCTATAAAGTTAACAAAATAGGTCGGTATTTCCTCACTCATAAAATTGGCTATGCATCTCAACATGATGAGTCACAACACATAAATATTGCCTGCTACGATCTTCGCCATGCTTATGCTATTCGTTGTCGCAAATTGGGAGTAGATTTATTGGACAGTAGCCAATTAATGGGACACGATCCATCAACTCATAGTAAACATTACCAGCGTTGGATTGGTCTTGATGATAGAATTGCCAGCCTTGAAGCTGCGATAGAAAGAAATGAAGTTGCCAATCGGCAGGAGAAACCCTCTCCTGAGTTATTGACCTACACTCAGATTCATGGGATGAAATCGACAGACATAGCTTTTCACCATAATTGAAGAAGCCTGCCTATAATCAAATCTATTCGCGCAGCATTAGAGCGCAATCGAGCTAGATAAATATTTTTCAAGGCTAAGTATGCGATATCTAAATGTAATCAACTAACTCAACCAAAAAAACACGTAAACAGAATAATCCAACATCATGGCAGCTAAACAAATTCCAGCGGAAAAGCGACGTAAATTCAAGACGGCTGTAATGCTGACGGAATCAGAAGATTCTGCAATAGATTCAATTGCAGAATCAACCTTAAGATCGAAATCTTGGGTTATCAGTCAAGCAGTAAAATTGTATCTGAGAAATCATTAACCGCAAGAAAATTGTATAATAAAAGAAGGTTAATCAGTAAAATAAAATGGCAATCACACAGCAACAGTTAGACAATTTAGCAAATATTCAATCTCAAATAATTCAAATGAGCAGTCAGGTTCAACACATCACATCTCAGTCTCGCGATATCCCTGGCAACGCCCATAATATCCAAAATAACCTTGGAACAATCCAGTCAAGTATTAATGCAATCAATCAAGACTTGAGCAAACAAATGACGCAAAGACCGATTAGATAGTATTGACTTAATCAATAAAGAAAAGCACGACTATCGATAAAGATGAGATCGTGCTTTTTGTTTTATTATCACTGAGTGCAAGAGTCTATCACAGGGGCATAGCATCTCTACTAGAGAATCGAGGACTGCTTACAACAGCACGATTGATACTTTGACACTCGGCAAATAGCCGAATATAATGTAGGTGATTTAACAAATAAAGCGATGTCTACAAAAACTGACCAAGTAGCGAGAATCGAAGCTCGAATAGCACCAGAGCTAAAAGCGATGTTTCAGACAGCGGCGGACATTGAAAACATTACGCTATCCGAATTTTTGACTAAGAGCGCGAGAGAAGCAGCACAGGATATTATCAGCAATCACAACGTATTAAAACTCAATGCCAAAGATAGCAAAGCATTCGCAGATGCTATTCTCAATCCAAAAGACCCGAACGAAGCACTCAAGAATGCAATGAGACGACATAAGCAGGAATTAGGGAATGTCTCTTAGTATCGACTTACTCGATAGTAAGAAACACGATCGATCGTCGTTTACCTGCGGTATTACTAGTTTAGATGAGTACATCAAGACTAGAGCATCACAGGAATTAAGGAAGCGAGTATCTACTCCCTTTGTCTTGACTGACTCCCCATACCGCCAAGTATTGGGTTACTACTGTCTATCGTCCTACTCAGTCGAAACAATCGAACTAGACGACAATATCGCAAAGAAGTTACCCAGATACCCACTACTACCAGCGATTCTACTCGGTCGATTGGCAGTGGACAATGAACATCGAGGGAAAGGATACGGAGATCTATTGGTTTCTGATGCACTGAAACGGGCATTATCAGCCTCAATTCAAGTATCATCGGTTGCTGTGATTGTTGATGCCATTAGTCAAGATGCTGTTAGCTTCTATCTAAAATATGGTTTCACGGAATTTCAAACAGATCCGATGAAACTATATATTTTGTTGGACGAGATCGAGAAATCGATTTGAAACGAAATAACAACCAGTCAATTAAGACCATCAGAACGGGAAAATATAAATTTCCCACTGTTTCGCCCACTAGTCTTGTTTGGAAAGTCTTGAAAGCCTTGCAGAGCAAAGCGTACATCCATTAATGATACTTCATTGGTAATGAAGAGGTCATGAGTTCAAGCCTCATTGAGGGCTTCGGTTGGTAACGCATTGATGGTAAGGCTTTTAGGAAACAAACTTGTCCTAATAGCCGATTTTTGCAAGTTTACCAATAGGTAAACTTGCATCTTGCATCAGCTAAAAAATCGCCAATTAATAAGGTAAAAGTTAGGCATTAAAGAGCTATCGAGTGAATTTATCAATATTTTAATTTTTTTTCGACATATTACTAGAAGATATTTTTTCGTATTCAATATTACCCATTACCGTTTGGGATGGTTTAAATCCCTTTTTCTCCCAAAACGCTGGAGCCTGATTTTCTGTGAAGTAAATAGTAGTGCCTTCTGGTAATCGATTTTCCAAGACTTGAAGCAGCTTACTACCGATACCTTTTTGTCTATTTGCTTCGCCTACATTGATGTCGGTTATGTACACTCTTCCATCTGACTCTATCCTGGCATTTAGCATATCACCAGTATCTAGATCGTCGGAATCGAACGCACGAATATAAATAGACGATCCATTTATTTGGGTCTTGTATTCTAGTTCGATCGCAGCAATTATGTTATCTGGTGGTGAGCCAACAGCGACTGATCGATCGGCACTTCTACTAGCAGCTTCTCTTTCTCGTTGCTGTTTATTAGCTTCTACTTCTTTTTCAATCTTGACGTAGGTTGAATATCGATCGATCTCCGATCTGATTGCCGTGACACTTTCAGCACGATCTCTAACTGGATCTTGAGTATGTACTGGAGCATTTTGCATTGTAGCAGTCGTTAAGATTTGAACGATTTGGATCGCTGCTTGACCTTTTTTAATTCCTTCGCCAACTAATGTTTGTAGACTAGTTTTGCGTTTTTCAGCTATATCTATTTGCTGGATAATGAATAGGCAATATTCATTATAGTCTTGCATGGCGATCCGATAAGTTTGGGCAAGCTCTTCAAAAATAGGTTCAAAGTTGTCATATTGACGATCGTGCCAAACGGACTGAAGATTTGACCATTGATTTTCAACAGCTTGCCATTCTTGACATATTGTTAGATCTAGTTCTGTTAGTCTGGATAACAGAGCTTCAGCATCTTCTGAATTAAATGATGTTTGCCGATTTGACATACAGAGTTATTATCCAGGTAAATTACCTAATCTTGCTTGTTTATCTTGTAAGACTGCAATCTGTTCGTTCATGAATGAGTTGTATCGATCGCAATCATCGGCTACTTCTCGATAGGTAGCTTTTAGATCGTCAAATAGTGGTTCAAATCTGTCAAATTGTTGGTCGCGCCAGACTGCTTCTAGATTGCTCCATTGACTTAATACTTGGTTCCATTCCGCTTGACTACTTTCTTGAAAGTTTTGGAGCTGGCTGAGAAGAGCTGTCATGTCTTCTAAGCTGGAAGATGTTTGCTTTGCCATGTTTTTTATTCCTAATTATAAGTTTATCTGCGACGTTCAAAATCTTCAGCAGTTTCATGAAATCTTTCTAGCCAATCAACGGCTCGTTCGCCAACTTCGAGCGATCGATCTACCGCATCTTTAGTTCGTTCAAAGCCATTGGTGAATTGCTCTTTAGCATCACCCTGCCATGTTTCATCACATTTAGCCCAGTCAGATTCTAACGCTCTAAGTCGATCGGTAGTGGTATCCTGAAACCTTCTTAAAACAGTAATGAATCTTTCTAATTCAGTAATATCAACATCAATATCTCTAGCTATAATCGTTTCCTCTTAATAATAATGTTTTTGGGGTAAAATCCCCTCCTCGGAGGGGTGCCCGTAGGGCGGGGTGGGTAAATCCCCTCCTCGGAGGGGTGCCGCAGGCGGGGTGGGTAGATCTCCGCAGTAAAACAATTAACTTTTCAATCGCCTCCTAATAAACGCTGTTCAAAGCGTCGATTGTATTTCTGCATATCTTCGATCGATGGAACAGCATAAGGCTTGAATTTCTCCAGTCCTTCCGTCACCAACATATCTCGGTAATGTTCTGAATCTGTGGAAAGAAGTATCAGAGAAGCAAGATATAGCAGAGAGAAAGAAAAATGGTATTAGAACCTGTTCTGTGCCCAGCTTGTCAAAGTAGCGATGTCGTCAGACACGGATACTCAGGAGAAGG